>CACPBH010000005.1 GCA_902632145.1 uncultured Pelagibacteraceae bacterium
GTAATTTGTAACTCCGATCCCCCAAATGTTTACAATAACTTAATAAAATCAAAAGAGGATTATGGCTTTTTATTTAAACAAAAAATTAAACGGATGGATTATTCAATGGGTTTATTCGTTTATTATTTTGGATCTAAAAAAAAATATAGAGATGTTGCTCATCACACAATTTATTTTGGAGAGACTTATGAAAAACATCTTGATAAAATCTTTGAAAAGAAAATACTTTCTGATGACATAAGTTATTATTTACATCGACCATCTGCGACAGATCCTAATATGGCACCAGAAGGCCAAGATGCTTTTTATGTATTAGTTCCAGTCCCAAATAATTTGTCTAAAGTTAATTGGATTGAAGAGGGTGATAGATTTAAAGATTTAGTTTTAGATAAAATGGACAAAACTGTTCTGCCTGGTATCAAAGACAATGTGGTAAGTGATTTTTATTTAACGCCTGATTACTTCGAAATAGATCTAGCTACTCTTTATGGATCTGGGTTTTCAATTCAACCAAAATTTTCTCAGTCAGCTTATTTTAGATTTCATAATCAATCTGAAATATATAAAAACTTATTTTTTGTTGGCGCAGGAACACACCCAGGCGCTGGAATGCCCGGTGTTCTTTCATCGGCAAAGGTTTTAGACAAATTGTTTTAATGAAAAATAATTTATTAAAAAAACATGCTAAATCATTTTATTGGGCGAGTTTTTTTCTATCGAGGAATATTTTGAATAAATGCTCATCTTTATATAATTTCTGTAGAACCTTAGATGATATAGTTGATGAAAATAATGATCTTAGTTCGAAGAGAGAAATTTTCTTAAAATTTAAAAAGGATTTTGAGAATAAAAATCTTAACAATCAAATTATAAAAGATATGTGGTCAGTTATTGATAGTGAAAGTATTTCTAAACAAATAATAATAGATTTATTTGATGGAGTTGAGACAGACTTAGAGGAAAAAGTACTGATTAATTCAAAAAAAGATCTTTTGGTTTATTCTTATAGAGTTGCCGGAACAGTTGGATTGATGATGTCAAAAATCTTGAAAGTGAAAGATAAAGAGGCTTTTAAAGGTGCAATAGATCTTGGTATAGCCATGCAACTTACTAATATTGCTAGAGATGTTTGTGAAGATAAAGCGCGAAATAGACAATATGTAAAACACGATTTTTCATCAATTCGAGCTATTATAAATGAGTCTCAACTATTTTATGAAAGATCATTTACATCTATTAGCAGTATACCAGTTAAATCTAGATTTTCAGTTATTGTTGCAAGACGAGTTTACAGAAAAATAGGTGACTATATTCTAAAACAAAATAACATAGATAATTATAATAAAGCAGGCAAAATCTATGTCCCAGTATTGGAAAAGGTCATTCAGACTTTTTTATCTATTATTGACTTTATTAAGTTATTATTCATTAAAAATTTAAATTACGACAATCAATTAAATCATAATATTTTAGAGCAAGAGATTAATTTGAATGAAAGAATTTGATTATATTATTATAGGAGGTGGATGCGCGGGTTTATCTTTGGCCTATGAGCTTGAAATAAATGATAAGTTAAAGGAGAAAACTTTAGCAATAATTGAAACCCGTGAAGAATATAGGAGAGACAAAACTTGGTCATTCTGGAAAGTATTTGATCATAATTTTGAAGATTGTGTAATTAAAAGTTGGAATAATTTTACAATTAATACTACTGAAAACTCTAATGAATTAACAAATAAAAAATTTCCTTACCAAAGTATTGATAGTGGAAAGTTTTATAAAAAGATTAATTCTAAACTCTCCACAAATTCTAATATTAGTTTTTTCAAAAATCTAAACGAAGTCAATTCAGAAAATTCAATAATTTTTAATAGTATTTTTGAAAAAGAATTTGATAAGACTGAGTTATGGCAACACTTTCAAGGTATTGAGATAGAGACACCTAAGAACATTTTCGATGAAGAAATTATAAACTTAATGGATTTTAATTGCGATCAGAGAAAAGATGTACATTTTTTCTACACCTTGCCATTTAGCAAAAATAAAGCTTTGATTGAAACTACTTGGCTATCAGATTTAGAGGATCAGAGCCTCAGAGATTATGATCTTCAGTTAGAAAATTATATTGAGAATAATCTGGGTATAAAAAACTATAGAATTAATTTTACTGAAAAAGGAGCTATACCACTCTTTTCTCCATCATTTAAAAAAAATAATAAAATAATTAATATTGGATCAGCTGGGGGGATGACTCGTTTAAGTACAGGTTACACTTTTTTGAACATTCAAGAACATAGTCGTTATATTGTAAAAAACATTGACAATATTGATAAAGCAAAAATATTCTCCTTAGGAAAAAAATATCAATTTTTAGATAAAGTATTTCTAAAAGTATTAAAAAAACATCCCGAAAAGATGCCTAAAATTTTTTATAATATGTTTAAAACTTCTTCTAATACAATTATAAAATTTTTATCAAATAAAAGTAATATTATTGAAGACATAAATATTATAAGCAAAATGCCAAAATTAATTTTTTTAAAAGCATTGTTTAATTAATGGAAAATATTAACTTAAAGCACTCAATTATATTTTTTAATTTTTGTATTTTGATAAGCCCTCTTTATCTAATGTTCAATTTTGAGCCAGTTATATTTTGCTTATTCTTAATTTTAATTTTGGGAATTTCTCACGGTGCATTAGATAATATCAAAGGAAAAAAACTTTTAAAATTATTTGGATACAAACAAACTATATCCTTTTATCTTGCATATGTATTAATTTCATCATTTATAATAATATTCTGGCTGATATTTCCTAATACAATTTTATTACTATTTTTGATTGTGGCTGCCTATCATTTTGGAAAAGAAGATACAGTATTTTTTTTTAGAAAAAAGTTTTTCATATCTGAGTGTTTATTCTTCTTAAAAGGATCAACAGTAATTATGGCCCCACTATTATTAAATAGAGAGGAAACTAATGAAATATTTAGGATTCTAAATTTTAAAGTTTTTGAGGCAGGATTATTTAGTAATGAATTTTTAATTGGAATGTTATGTCTTGGTTTTTTATCATCTATGTACATTTCAAAAAAAGAAAGCACAAATCTAAAAGGTGTCATGATCATGGACTTCTTTTCTTTAATAATACTAAATCTTTTTTTATCGCCTATTTTAGCTTTTACTCTTTATTTTTGTTTTCTTCATTCAATTAGGCATTCGATTACTCTTATTTTTGAGTTAGATAGATCTTTCAAGCCAGGACTTAAAAAATTTATAATTAAAGCTATCCCTTTAACTTTTGTAACTGCAGTAATATTTTTATTTGCAATATATATTTTAAATAACTTTTTTAAGCTTGATGAGGCTATTTATAAGGTAATATTTATTGGTTTGGCGTCACTTACTTTTCCGCATATATTGTTAGAATATTTTTTAGAAAAAAATGAAAAAAGAACTTAAAATTTATTTAGCTTCACCAAGAGGATTTTGTGCTGGTGTTAAAAGAGCAATTGAAATAGTTGAAAAATCTATCAGCAAGTTTGGAGCTCCGGTATATGTTCGTCATGAAATAGTTCATAATAAACAGGTTGTTGAAGAGTTAAAAGAAAAAGGTGCAATTTTTGTCGATGAATTATCTGACGTAGATGACGCAAGTAGACCTGTAATTTTCTCAGCTCATGGAGTGCCAAAGTCAGTACCAGAAGAAGCTAAATTAAAAAATTTATCCTTTGTAGATGCAACGTGTCCACTAGTTTCAAAGGTTCACAGAGAGTCGGAACAATTAAATAAAAATGGGTTTGATATATTGTTAATTGGACATAAAAATCATCCTGAAGTTATTGGAACAATGGGTCAGCTTCCAAATGAATCAATTAAACTAATCGAGACTAAAAATGATGTTGATCTGCTAAAAGAAAAAGATTTTAAAAAACCTCTAGCATATATTACCCAAACAACTCTGTCTGTAGATGATACAGCTGAAATAATTGAAGCTCTTAAAAAAAAGTTTCCGAAAATTAAAGGCCCTATTAAAGAAGATATATGTTACGCAACTACTAACAGACAGTCCGCAGTAAAAGAGATAGCTTCCAAGTGTGATATGTTTTTTGTAGTGGGTAGTCGTAACTCTTCTAACTCTGTCAGATTAGTTGAAGTTGCAAAAAAAGCAGGTTGTAATAATTCTCATTTGATGCATTCTGAAAAAGAAATTCCTTTTAATGAAATAGAAAAATCTGAAATTATCGGAATATCTTCTGGAGCGTCTGCGCCAGAAAAGCTTGTTCAAACTTTGTTGGACAGTTTAAGAAAAGATAGAAACGTTTCTATTGAGGAAGTAACAGTTGCAGAAGAAAAAGTTGTATTTAAATTGCCGAAAGAACTTAATTAATGGCTGTCTATACAAAGTTAAATCAAAAAAAGATTGAGGAAATTTTATCTAATTATAGTTTAGGTAAGTTGGACTCATTCAAAGGAATTGAAGAAGGTATTGAAAATACAAATTTTTTTTTATCAATTAATAAAAAAAAATTTATATTAACTATTTACGAAAAAAGAGTTAAATCTGCTGATCTTCCTTTTTTTTCTGATCTAATGTCATCTTTAAATAAAGCTAGCTTTAAATGCCCTGCTCCTATTTCTAATAATAAGAATGAAACTATTACAAATTTTGAGGGTAAAAAATTAATGATCGTCTCATTTCTTGAGGGAAAAGCAAAACAAAATTTATCTCCAGCTAACTGTAAATCAATCGGATCTGAAATAGCTAAAATGCATGAGCTCACAAAGAATTTAAAACTAAAACGACAAAATGACTTATCCATAAATTCATGGAGAAAATTATTTAATTCAGTCAAAGATAGATGTGAAAATATACATAAAGATCTGCCAAGATTAATAGAGGAAAATCTTAATAATGTGGAAAAAAATTGGCCAAAAAATCTACCAAAAGGAATAATCCACGCAGATTTATTTCACGACAATATTTTTTTTATTCAAGATAAATTTAGTGGTGTGATAGACTTTTATTTTTCATGTGAAGATTTTTTTGCGTTTGAAATCGCTATTTGCTTTAACGCTTTGTGTTTTGACGGTCTAAAAAGTAATTTAAGTTTTAACGTTACTAAAGCAAAAAACTTTATAGACGGATATACTTCTATTAGAAAATTAACTGATGAAGAATTAAATAATATTAAGGTTCTATCTCAAGGCGCTGCTTTGAGATTCTTGTTAACTCGAGTATTTGACTCATTAAATAAAGTTGAAGGAGCAATTGTTAAAATTAAAGATCCAATGGAGTATTTAAAAAGATTAGAATTTCACAAGAATGCAAAAAATCATGAGGATTATTTTTTTTAATGAAATTAAAGATTTATACTGATGGCGCTTGCTCTGGAAATCCTGGGAAAGGAGGTTGGGCAGCAATCATATTAGATGACTCTGATCAATCTAAGATTTCTGGAAGTGAAAATAATACAACTAATAATAGGATGGAATTAATGGCTCCAATCATGGCATTAAAAAAAATAAAAAAGAAATCAGAGATTACAATTTTTACTGACTCGAAATATGTGAAAGATGGAATAACTGATTGGATTAAGAAGTGGAAAGTTAATAATTGGAAAAGTTCAAACAAGAAACCAGTTAAAAATAAAGATCTTTGGATTAAATTGGATAATGCTTGTCTAAAACATAAAATTACTTGGAAATGGGTTAAGGCACACGCTGGCAACAAATATAATAATCTTGTTGATGAGTTAGCAGTTTCGAACACTAAATAGATTTTAAAAAGCTTTCGGCTGAAGATAATTTACAAGTAGCTGTTTCTTTTTCTTCCTCTACTTTTTTAACTTCGCCTTTGTCCACAAGCATAGTGTATCTATTTGATCTAATTCCTAATCCTTTTTCCGATTTATCTACTTCTGCTCCAATAGCTTTTGTAAATTTAAGAAAGGGATCGCCAGCCATAAAAATTTTACTCCCAGCATTTTGGTTTTCACCCCAAGCCTTCATAACATTGGGATCATTTACAGCGATGCATATAATTTTTGTAATTCCTTTTTGAGTAGCTAAATCATAATTTTTTATATACCCAGGAAGATGAAGAGCCGAACAAGTTTTAGTAAAAGCTCCAGGCATACCTAAAATAATAGTCTTGCCTTTACAAAGATCTGAAATATCAATTTTTTTTACATCATTATTTTGGTCAAGATAAAATAACTCCGAATTAGGTAGTTTGTCTCCTATTTTTATTCTCATTGAATTTTGCCCAAAATATAATTTTTTACTTCTGAATTTGAATTCCTGATAATATCAAATGTTTCCTTTTTATCTATATTCAATTTTAAATGCTTAGGTAAGTCTAAATTTTTTCCTATGGCTTTTTTAATAGTATCGTTAAACTTATAAGGATGAGCTGTACCAAGAACAACTATATCTCCTAAATTTTTAAAACTTTTTGCTGCTCCTACTCCAGTAGCAGTATGAGGATCAATTATAAATTGATGCTCTTTATAAATTTCATTAATTATAGATACTGTCTCTTCATCTGTAACTTTTACTGCTTCAAAATCCTTTTTAATTTTATCGATTTCTTTTTTTTCTAAATTGAATATATTTTTTGATGATAGATCATTCATTAATGATCCTACCTTACTATCGCTCTCATCTAATATATAATAAAGCAGCCTCTCAAAATTACTGGCAACTTGTATATCCATACTTGGTGTAATGGTTGCTTTCACTTTATCAGGTTTATATTCTCCTGTATTAATAACTCTTTGTAAAATATCATTTTTATTCGTAGCGACTATAAGTTTATTAATTGGTAAACCCATTTTTTTTGCAACGTATCCAGCATAGATATCTCCAAAATTACCAGTTGGTACTGAAAAGCTTATATTATTTTTTTTTAATCTAAAGAAAGAATAAAAATAATAAACAATTTGACAAACAATTCTCGCCCAATTGATAGAATTTACGCCTGACATATTTATTTTCGATCTAAAACTATTTTCATTAAAAAGCTCTTTTACAATTTTTTGACAATCATCAAATGAACCCTCAATAGCTATATTATAAATATTAGCTCCACCAATTGTTGTCATTATTTTTCTTTGAATATTTGAAATCTTATTGTGTGGATGTAGTACAAAAAGATTTATATTTTTTCTATTGCTTAAAGCAGCTATAGCCGCTGAACCAGTATCTCCTGATGTAGCAACTATGACATTTACAGTTTTATCTTTAGCGACTTCTAAATGGTCATACATATTGCCAATTACCTGCATTGCAATGTCTTTAAAAGCTAAAGTGGGTCCATGATAAAGTTCGAGAAGATTTATATTTCCAATTTTTTTTATATTTACGACTTCTTTATCTTTAAAACTACTATAAGATTTTTGTATCAGTGAGCTAAGTTCGTCCTTTTTAATTTCACCTGAACAGAAATTAAAGATAATTTCTGAAGCAAGTTCGTTATAATTTAGTTGACTTAAATTATTAAGTTCTTCTTGACTATACTTCTTGATTTCAGCAGGCAAAAATAACCCTCCGCCTGGTGCAAGTCCTCTTAAGAAAATATCTTTAAAGCTAAATTCTAAAGATTTATCTCTAGTGCTAAAATAATTCATTTTTTTCTTCTAAAATATAAATAATAAAAAATTATCGAGATTGATATTGCATACCATGTTATAGCATATTTAAGGTGATTATTTGGCACATCTATACTTATCTTTTTAGGAAGTGGCGTCTTGGCTTTATTATCCTCCAAAAAAATTACAAACTCATTAAATTGCTCTCCCGTAGCTTCTTTTAAATCTTCTAAATTTAATGAAAACCAAATATTATTTAAAATATCATTATCTGGTTTAAATATACTTGGTTTATAAATTTCTCTTAAAAGACCAATTATTTCACTATCACTTTCTGCTTTAGAGTTTATGCTTGCGCTGCCTTTTAGTTCTTTTTTAATCCATCCTCTATTAATTAAAACATTTTGATTTTTATCAGTCCTAAAAGGAGTGACTACATCATATCCAGGTTTTCCACTTTCATTCAAGCTATAAAGGTAAATTTGCTTATCAAAATTAAATTTTCCTTTAGCGCTTACTCTCTGATAATTCTTTTTAATTGAGTCAGAGTATTCTATTGGTTTAGAGTCTAATCCAAAAGTAATTTCGCTTATTAGTTCTAGCTTCCATTGCAATCTATAAAGTTGCCAAGTTCCTAAAGCACAAAATACCGTTACAAAAAAAATAACGAATAGTTGAAATAAAAATGCTCTTTTCAATTTGAGATTAGCTTCCCCAAATATAGATCGCAGCAAATAAGAATAACCAAACTACGTCAACAAAATGCCAGTACCAGGCTGCTGCTTCAAATCCAAAGTGGTGTTGGGGCGTCGAGTGGCCTCTCATTGATCGAAACAAACAAACTGCAAGAAAAACTGTTCCGACAATTACATGAAAACCATGAAAACCGGTCGACATATAAAATGTGGAACCATAAATTCCACCATCTAAAGTAAATGTTGCATGATGATATTCATAAGCTTGAAAACAAGAAAATATAAATCCTAAAAATACTGTTGCGATCAAACCATTTACTAATCCTTTTCTGTCATTTTCTAACATTGCATGATGCGCCCAAGTTACAGTAGTTCCTGATAATAATAAAATTAGAGTATTGATTAATGGGATATCCCAAGGATCAAAAGTTTTGATATCTGCTGGCGGCCATATACCGCCTATAGAGTCAGGTGGAAATAAACTAGCGTTAAAGAAAGCCCAGAACCAAGCAACAAAAAACATTACTTCAGAGGCGATAAATAATGTCATACCGTACCTGTGTCCAATTTGAACTACTGGAGTATGATGACCTTGATGTTCTGCTTCTTCTATAACATCTCTCCACCACATAAATGCACCATAAACTACTAACGCAAAACCAATCAAAAGTAACCAAAGTGCTTTAGAGTGAAAGTAATAAACTGCTCCAAAAGCTAAGACTAAAGTTGCAATTGAAACATAGATCGGCCAAGGACTTGGGTCAACTAAATGGTAATCGTGTTTTGGTTTTTCTGCTGACATTATGTGTTACTCTTTTCATAATAGCCTGATGAAAAAAAAGTAAAAGACAAAGTTACATCAGACATATTTTTAGTTTTATTATCATCAACGACTTTAGGATCCAAGAAAAATGTTAATACAAACTCTTTTTTTTCACCTGGTTGTAAAGTTTGTTTTTCAAAACAAAAACAACCTATCTTATTCAGATAAATACCAAATGGTGATGGAGATACATTAAATGTTGCTGACCCTGAAGAAATTTCATTGCTAGGATTTTCAACGTTAAATTTAACTGTGTGAACTTCGCCTGGTTTTAAGTTTAAAGTATTCATCTCAGGATAAAATTTCCAATCTAAAGTGCTATTAATGTTTGTATCAAATCTCATTTTATAGTCTTGGTTTACTATAATTTTTGGAATTTCTTTGTCAGTAGCGTTTTGAGTAGTTCCACCGAATCCTGTTACTCTGCAAAACAAATCATATAAAGGAACTGCTGCAAAAGACAATCCAAGCATTAGTAAAAATATCGATACTAAAGCGATAGGTGTTAAGTTTTTTTTGCTTATATTCATTATATTTCTCTATTATAAATTCCGATATTGTAGAAAGTTAATACAAATAAAAAAATCATAAATAAGATTAATATTAAAGCTGTTATTAGGTTTTTTTTCTTTTTGTTCATCATATTATTTTTAAAAAATTATCAATGAATAAAATTAAGAAAATAAAAAACAAATAAAAAATTGAGTATATGAAAATTTTTCTCGCTATTTTATTTGAAATACTTGGTATTTTAGACCTATATAATCTAAAACATAAATAAACATAGTATGCAGACATCATAGAAGATATGGATAGATAAAATACGCTAGCAAAATTTAAAAAGTAGGGTGCAATTATTGCAGGTAGCATCATTAAAGCATAAAAAAGTATATTCACCTTTGTTGTTTTTGTTCCAGAAATTATAGGGAGCATTGGAATTTTCGCTTTTTTATAATCACTTGATTTATATAAACTTAACGCCCAAAAATGTGATGGTGTCCATAGAAAAATAATTAAAAATAAAATTATTGGCTCAACGGATATACTTCCGGTTGCTATTGTCCATCCAATAACAGGTGGTAATGCCCCAGCTGCACCACCTATAACAATATTTTGTGGAGTTTTCCTTTTTAACCAAATCGTATAAATAAAAAAATAAAAAGCAATTGTTGAGGCTAATAAAATTGCAGAAATTAAGTTAGCTGAAAAATAAATTATGCTTACTGACAAAGCTGATAAAACTATACCAAAATATAAAGCTTGATTTTTTTTTACTTTTCCAGTTGGGATTGGTCTTAAACAAGTTCTGCTCATCAAGGCGTCTAGGTCTGACTCATACCACATATTAAGAGTTCCAGCAGCTCCAGACCCGATAGCTACAGCTAAGAGAGAAATACAAGCAGATGTGAAGTCTACATTAATCGGTGCTATTAATAAACCTACCATACATGTAAATAGGACAAGAGACATTACTCTAGGTTTCATTAAGTTAAAAAATGAACTTAGGTCTAATGCTAAACCAAGTTTAGAGTTTCTAGATTTTATACTTATCTGGCTCAAATTACTTTACTTTAGGTAGCTCTTCAAAAGTATGGAATGGTGGCGGTGATGACACTGTCCATTCTAGAGTCGTGGCTCCTTCTCCCCATGGATTTTGTTCTGCTTTTTTCTTTTTCATAAAAGCGTACAATAAATTTAATAAAAATACCGCCAAGCCGATGATAGATATATATGAACCAATCGATGAAATATAATTCCAACCAGCAAATGCATCTGGGTAATCAGCGTATCTTCGAGGCATTCCTGCTAATCCTAAGAAATGTTGTGGGAAGAATATTAAGTTGACCCCTATAAACGTCAACCAAAAATGTAGTTTTCCCAAAAATTCTGAGTATTCATAACCTGTCATTTTGCTAAACCAATAATAAAATCCTGCAAATATTGCATATACAGCACCCATTGATAATACATAATGAAAATGTGCTACAACATAATAAGTATCGTGAAGTGCAGTATCAACACCTGCATTCGCTAAAACAACTCCTGTTACTCCTCCTAAAGTGAAAAGAAAAATAAAACCAATAGCCCATAACATAGGAGTTTGAAAACTTATTGAACCACCCCACATTGTTGCTATCCAAGAGAAAATCTTTATACCTGTTGGCACTGCTATAATCATGGTTGCAGCTAAGAAATAAGCTTTGGTATCTGTGTCTAATCCAACAGTGTACATATGGTGAGCCCAAACAACGAAACCAACAACTCCAATAGCTACCATCGCATAAGCCATTCCGAGATAACCAAACACAGGCTTCCTTGAAAAAGTTGAAACAATATGGCTTATCATTCCAAAGCCTGGCAAAATTAAAATGTATACCTCTGGATGACCAAAAAACCAAAACAAATGTTGGAATAGAACTGGATCTCCACCTGTTTGTGCTTCAAAGAAAGCGGTTCCAAAATTTCTATCTGTTAAAAGCATTGTTATAGCTCCTGCTAAAACTGGTAGTGACAATAAAAGTAAAAATGCTGTTACTAAGATTGACCATGAAAATAGTGGCATTTTGTGTAAAGTCATACCAGGAGTTCTCATATTTAAAATTGTTGTGATAAAATTAATTGCTCCTAAAATTGAAGAAGCTCCTGCCACGTGTAAGCTTAAAATCGCTAAGTCCATCGCAGGTCCTGGCTGACCAGTTTTTGAAGATAAGGGTGGATAAATTGTCCAACCTCCCCCTACTCCCTTTGCACCTGGAGGGCCATCAACAAAAATCGATACTAGTAATAAAATTAAAGCAACTGGTAATAACCAAAAAGAAATATTATTCATTCTTGGAAATGCCATATCTGGTGCACCTATCATAATTGGAACAAACCAATTACCAAACCCACCGATCATCGCTGGCATTACCATAAAGAAAATCATGATCAAGCCGTGACCAGTTACTAAAACGTTATATAAATGATAATCGCCTCCAAGAATTCCATCTCCTGGGTGCATTAATTCCATTCTCATTAAAACTGAAAATGCGGATCCAATTATACCAGCAATAATTGCGAAAATAAGATACATTGTTCCAATGTCTTTATGATTAGTTGAGTAAGCCCATCTCTTCCAACCTGTTGGATTGTGGTGATGCTCGTGTTCTGCAGTTGTTGCTGACATTACTGTATCTCCTTAATTTTTTTTGCTACTTTAATATTATTATTAATTTCTTCTTTGGCAAATTTAACTTTGGCTTCCTCTAACCATTTATTATACTCATCCTCAGATACAACGTTTACTGTGATAGGCATGAAAGCATGTTTTATTCCACATAGCTCAGAACACTGGCCGTAGAAAGTTCCAGTTCGATCAGCTTTAAACCATGTCTCATTTATTCTTCCGGGAATTGCATCTCTTTTAACCCCGAAAGATGGTAGTGCCCATGCATGTAAAACATCATTTGCAGTTATCATAACCTTTACAACTTTGTTGACTGGAACGTAAACTGCGTTGTCAACTGCTAATAATCTAGGTTGATTCTCTTTTAAATCTTTTTCATCAATCATATAAGAGTCGAAGATTATATTTTCATCTGGGTACTCATAACCCCAATACCACTGATATCCTATAGCTTTGATAGTAACGTCTGCTTTGGGAATTTCATCTTGTGAATATAAAACTTTAAATGAAGGAACTGCCATAACGATCAAAATTAAACAAGGAACTAATGTCCAAATAACCTCGATTAATGTGTTATGACTTGTAGTAGATGGAACTTGATTCTTAGAAGCTCTATATCTAACACAAACATACAAAAGTAAAAATAAAACAAAAGCAGTGATAGCCGTAATTATTGGTACAAGCATGTAATCGTGAAACCAGACAATATCATCCATACTCTTTGATGCTGATTTTTGGAAACCTAATTGCCAATCCTTTGGCTCATTAGCTAAAAGCGCTGTTGGCCAGGTTAAGAAAAGTGTATAAGCAATTTTTTTAATCATGAGTTTTTATACAGCTTTTAGATGATTTCACAATTTCAATTAATGCGACAATTAATGAAAGTTATTGATAAAATTTACTAGTGAAATCGCGCTTATTGCAGCGGTATCAGACCTTAGAATGTTTTTAGATAAAGTAAAAGGTTTTACCGCTCTATTTTGTAAGATTAATTCACGTTCCACTGAAGAGAAATCACCCTCAGGGCCAATCAAAATACAAAAAGATTTAACATTTTTAAGATCTTCGGTTTTTAAGTTTTCTTTTGAATTAACGTCAGCAAATAAAATTTTTGAGTTTTCATCAAACGTTAATAAAAAATCTTTTAATTTGATAACATCACTGATATTTGGAGGCACAAGTTGATTAGATTGTTCGGTCGCTTCAATGACTATTTTTTTTGCTCTATCAAGATTTAATTCTTTAACTTCTGTTCTTTCTGAAATTATTGGAATAATTTTACTTATACCAAGCTCTGTAGCTTTTTGTAAAATATTATCCATAGGAATTTTTTTAACTAAGCAAATAGCTAGCTCGGTTTTAGATAAATTATTAGCTTCTTTAATTTTTTCTAAAAACCTAACTTCAACTCTATCTTTGTCTAAAAAAATTATTTCGCTTTTCCATTCTCCATTTTTATTAAAAAAATTTAAGTTTGAGCCTCTTTTAAGTCGCATGACATTAACAATATAATGAGTGTGCTCTTTACTTAACAAACTTGTATTATTTTCTAGTATACTGTCTGGATGATATAATCTAATATTCATTAATATCTATAATATAAACAAATTTTGAAGATATAAAGGAGCTTTAATGAAAAAAGGAAATAGAGCTGGAGATTCCCCAATAGGCATTGATGTATTAGAGGGAAAATCTTATTTTTGGTGTACTTGCGGAATTAGTTCTAAGCAACCTTTTTGTGATGGTTCACATAAAGGAACTGAGTTTGTGCCTTTAAAATATTTAGCAGATCAATCTAAAAAAGTTTTTTTCTGCACATGCAAACAAACAAATGATCAACCATTATGTGATGGTTCACATAATATTTAATAGATGATGAAAACAAAAGCAGTAGTGTTTGACGCTTACGGTACATTATTCGATGTAAATTCAGCTGCTGAAAAATGTAAAGATAAAATTGGAGCTAAGTGGGAAACGTTTGCAAATTTTTGGAGAACTACTCAACTTGAATACACTTGGTTAAGAAGTTTAATGAAAAAACATAAAAATTTTTGGGATATTACCGAAGACAGCTTGGATAAATCAATGAAAGTATTTAATATTGACAAAAAAATGAAAAATGATTTGCTAAGTCTTTACAAAGTTTTGTCTCCTTATCCTGAAGTAAAAGGAGTCTTGAAAGATTTAAAAAATAAAAAACTCAAACTTGGTATACTTTCTAACGGGACCCCTGATCTTCTGAATGAATTAGTTAAAAGCAATAAGTTAGATAATCTATTTGATGATCTTTTTTCTATTGAAGATGTAAAAATTTATAAACCTGACCCAAGAGTTTATGAACTACCGATTAAGAAATATAAAATTAAATCTCATGAAGTTACTTTTTTAAGCGCAAATACATGGGATGTTTCAGGTGGTGGACACTTTGGATATAATTCTATCTGGGTTAATAGACATAATTCAGTATTTGATATCCTCGATTTTCAGCCAAAAAATGAGATCAGCAATTTAACGCAGCTACTTGATATAGTTTAAACTTTCATTATAAATATTTCTATGTCTCAAATTGAAGTAAAAAAAATTGTTAAAGCCTTAAATGCCTCAGATGGTGCAGGAGTAAAATTAAAAAGAAGCATAGGAACTCCAGAAGCAGATTATGTCGATCCATTCTTAATGCTTGATGAATTTGGTTCTGAAAATAAAGATGATTATATCGCTGGTTTTCCTCCTCATCCACATAGAGGAATAGAAACAGTAACTTATATGTTAAGTGGAGAGTTTGAACATCAAGATAGCACTGGAGCTAAAGGCATTATGACATCTGGAGATGTACAATGGATGAAAACTGGAAGAGGAATTATTCATTCCGAAATGCCTGCTATGAAAGAAGGTAAGTTATTAGGCTTTCAACTTTGGATAAATATGCCAGCTAAAATGAAAAAGAACAAGCCTGAATACCTTTATATAAAAGGAAATGAGCTCGGACAACACGAAGATAGTGAGAAAATTGTAAAAGTAATCGCAGGCAATTACGAAAAAGCTGAAGGACCAGAGAAAAATCATAACGTTGATCCCATTTATTTTCATATAATTTTAAATGAGAAAAAAGAATTTAACTGTGATGTTCCATCAGGACATAACTCTTTTGTATACCTATTAAAAGGAGAATTAAATATAGGAGAAAAAGCCCACAATAAAACAGCTGACTCAAACTTAATATTATTAGAGCGAGGGACTAAATTAAAAATTAAAGCAAGCAAAAAATCTGAATTTTTATTTATAGCTGGTAAGCCCATTGGCGAACCTATCGCAAGAGGCGGGCCGTTTGTGATGAATACAAAAGCTGAGATACTTGAGGCTATTCAAGACTATAACAACGGAACATTTGCTAAATATTAAAAGTTAAAGTACGTTCCCGAAAAAAATGTCTAAATCTATCGTAATTAAAAAAAACGGAGGTCCCGAAGTATTAGAACTTCAGGATGTAAACGTTGCTTCCCCGAGTGCTGATGAAATTAAAGTTACAAATCATGCAATTGGTTTAAATTATATTGATACTTATCATAGATCTGGTTTGTACCCCATCAATTTGCCTAGTGGTATTGGTTTGGAAGCTGCTGGAAAAATTGATGAAGTAGGTTCAAATGTTTCTGAATTTAACAAAGGTGACAATATTGCATACGCCTCTGTTCCGTTAGGAGCTTATGCTCAGCAAAGAATAATCCCATCAAAAATAGCTGTTAAAATTCCAGATGGAATTTCACACGAGTTAGCTGCAACCTTAATGACAAAAGGTTTAACTACTAATTATTTACTTACCAAAACTTATAGGCTTAAAGCTGGTGAAACAGTTCTTTTTCATGCAGCGGCTGGAGGAGTCGGCCAAATTTTTGCTCAATGGGCTAATAGTATTGGAGCAAAAGTAATTGGAACAGTCGGCTCTGACGATAAAATCAAAATAGCTGAAGAAAATGGTTACTCTCACGTAATTAATTATACAAAAAATAATTTTGCTAAAGAAGTTATGAAAATTACAAATAATAAAGGTGTGCCTGCAGTTTTCGACGGAGTTGGAAAAAAAACCTTTCATGGATCACTAGAGTGTCTCTCAACAAGAGGGATGATGATAAGTTTTGGAAATGCATCCGGACCTTTAGATCTTGTTAATGTTCCTAAAGAAATCCAACCCAAAGGGCTATACTTGACACGACCTTCTATCGGACAATATTTTAGTAATAGAAAAGAACTTCAAATCGGCGCTGATCAAATTTTTGAAAAGGTTAAATTTGGAAAAATAAAAATTAGAATTTCAAAAAAATATAAACTTGCAGATGCTAAAAATGCACACGCAGATCTAGAAGCAAGGAAGCTAATAGGACCGGCAATTTTAATTCCTTAATGTCAAAAAAAATAATTTCTCCTTGTATTAGTATTTGTAAAACTGATCCTGTAACTGGCTACTGTTATGGATGTGCAAGAACCAACGAAGAAAAAAAAAAGTGGAAAGATGAAAATGTAAGTGAAGAATGGAAATTAGAGAATCTTAAAAAAATAAAATCACGAATGCAAGGATGGCAATTAAGCACTTTTGAGGAGTCTTACAATCATAAAATTAATCAAGGAATTTCAATTTTTAAAAAAAAACTCTTAGAGGGTTGATCTATAAATCTCTTTTCATAGAGTCCATGTCGCTGAGGTGATATTTTAACGCTTCATTTGACATTCTAACTTCCTGTAAAAATAAGAAAATTGAAATTATCATGCATATACAGCACAATGCAAAACTTAATCTAGCGTAAAATGTTAAGTTCAAATATAATAACAACACAGTTAGCATATTAAATAAAAATCCAAATGAAGAGAAACCCATTACATATTTAAGAAAGTTAGTTCTTTTATTTAAAACATGAAGTTGTTTTTCTAACTCTGGTGGAACTTTTTTTTCGAAAGTAAATTTGTCATGTAGTTGCCGAATTAATGCGCTTAAAGTATGAAAACGGTTGCTATACATAGTCATCATTAAAGGTATAGCCGGAAACATTAAAGCAGCTACTGTGTAATCTATATCCATATCGAATCAAATTGATTATGAAGATAGTGTTTGATATTTACAAGAGATATTTCATGTCACAATTAAAAATTTTTATTGAATTAACACGTCTTACTAAGCCTATAGGTTTTATGTTATTATTTTGGCCATGTTCTTGGGGTTTAGCGTCTGCATTTAAACTTGATCAAAATCTGTATTTATTTCTTATCCATTTAATATTATTTTTTTTAGGTTCAGTTTTAATGAGAAGTGCTGGATGCATAGTTAATGATATAGTTGATAGAGATTATGATAAAAAAGTTGCTAGGACTAGACTCAGACCACTAGCTGCTGAAAAAATTTCAATAAAAAAATCATTACTGTATGTATTAATTCTTTGTTTTTTTGCGTTCTTAATTCTTATTCAATTTAACTTTTTAACAATTATACTAGGATTGGGTTCAATGTTTTTCGCTTTTACATACCCATTCATGAAAAGAATTACTTACTGGCCCCAATTATTTTTAGGATTAACATTTAATTGGGGGATAATAATGGGTTGGACTTCAATTATTCCTAATATCACGACAGATATATTGGTTCTTTATATTTCGGCCATATTTTGGACATTGGCCTATGACACGATTTATGGAGCTCAAGATATGTCTGACGATGAGATTATAGGTTTAAAATCAACCTCAATTAAATTTAAAGATAATATGAAACTTTTCATCGGTACAAGTTATTTTATATCATCAATTGGTTTAATTTATTTTTTCAGAAATTATATTGGGCTAAACATTTTAACAATTTTTTTAATTTTTTTTTACTTAACTTTAATTTGGCAAATTATAAAATTTAATAAAAATGATGCACTTAACTGTTTGAATACTTTTAAATTAAATAATTATTCTGGCATGTTATTATTTGCAACTGTACTTTTGAAAAATATATAAATGAAATTTGAAGAATTAAAAATCATATTAAAGCGACTTTATAGAGAATACATTAAGAAACATTTGAAGAAAATCTTAATTGCATTAGTTTTATCTTTGATATTAGCTGCCAGCACTTCTGGTATAGCTTGGCTTCTTGATCCTGCAGTAAAAAAGATTTTTATTGAACAAAATAAAGTTTTTGCTTGGACAATTCCTCTATTAATTATTATTGCTTTTTCTAGTAAGGGATTGTCACTTTATTTTGCAAGATTAAATATTCTAAGAGTAGGCGAAGAAGTGGCTGGAGAACTTCAGAAAAAAATTGCATCCAATATTCTTTTATCAGACATCAAAACTCTAGATAACAGACATTCAGGAAAATATATTTCAAATGTCATGTATGATACCCACCATGTAAAAAACTTAGTGAGCACCGGTGTGCTAAATGTTATGAAAGATAGCTTTTCAGTAATTGGTTTAGTTTCATTAATGTTTTATCAAAATTGGAAGTTGGCTTTGTTTGCAATTATGATGATGCCTCTAGCAGGTGGTTTGGCTAGATCATTGGGAAAAAGAATGGGTAAAGCAACTTCAGTAGCTGGTGAGTCTTCTGGAAACCTAGCAACGTTTTTAGCAGAAATTTTTAAAGCTTCTAAAATGATAAGAATATATCAAAAGGAGAGTGTTGAAGACGAAAAAGCAAAAAACGTAATAGATGATCTTGTTGAAAAAAATATAAAAATTGGAAGTGTGATGATCAGAGCCACACCAATTATGGAAATTTTAACTGGTTTTATGATTGCAGGCTTTATAATCTTTTCGGGAAAACTTATTGCAGCAGGAGAATTAGGGGTGAACAATTTTTTTTCTTTTTTAGCCGCTATGATGCTAGCATATCAGCCAATAAGATCTCTTGCTACTTTAAACATGGCTGCTTATCAAGGAGCAGCTGCATTTAAAAGAATAAGTAGTATAATTGATAATAAAATTGAAATAATTAATAATAACGATTCTTCTCAATTGAATTTAAAAAATTCAGAAATAAAATTTAGTAACGTTAGTTTTAAATATGACTCCACAAAGGAAAAAGCAATAAAAGATATTAGTTTTGGAATTCAGGGGAATACCATGACCGCATTTGTTGGTCATAGTGGTGCTGGCAAAAGTACAATTCTTAATTTATTACCAAGGTTCTATGATCCTCAAAATGGAAAGATTGAAATTGACGGCCAAAATATAAAAGAGGTATCTCTTAACTCGTTAAGAAAAAATCTCTCAATGGTTAGCCAAGACGTAATTTTATTCGATGAGACAGTTAAAAATAATATCTCATATGCAAAATCAAACGCCTCCCATGAAGAAATTGTGAAAGCTTGTAAATATGCTGCCGCAGATGAATTTATTCAAAAATTGCCCAATGGCTACGATACATTAATAGGTGAAAATGGAGTTCGATTATCTGGTGGACAAAAACAAAGAATTTCAATAGCAAGAGCAATCCTAAAAGAGTCTCCAATTATTCTTTTAGATGAAGCAACTTCATCGCTTGATACTGAGTCTGAAGAGATTGTCCAGAATGCAATTTTAAATTTAACAAAAAATAAGACTACTTTAGTTATTGCCCACCGTCTTTCTACTATTCATAACGCAGATAAAATATTTGTATTAAAAAATGGAGAAATAATCGACTCAGGAAATCATGATTTTCTAATTAAAAAATGTGATGAATATAAATTATTATATGAAAAGCAATTAAAATAATTGATGATTTTAATTTATAAATTTTTTACAAATATTTTTTATCCATTTCTTATACTTTTCACTTTTTTTAGAAAAATAAGAAAAAAAGAAGATCCTATTAGATATAAAGAAAAGGTATTCGCAAGTTCTTTTAAGATAAGTAGAAAAAAAAATTCTAAGTTGATTTGGTTCCATGCTGCTAGTGTTGGGGAGATGAATAGTATTATTCCTATTATTAATGAGCTTAAAAAAAACAATGATAATTTTGAATTTTTGATAACAACTGTTACTTTGAGTTCTGGCAATTTGATTAAAAAGAAATTACAAGATAGCAATAATATTCATCACAGATACTTTCCACTTGATGTGGATTTTTTAATCAAAAAGTTTTTAGAAATGTGGAGACCAAATATCGTTTTCTTTGTAGACTCAGAAATATGGCCAAATTTAATAATGAATCTTCATAAAAACAGCATACCTTTCTCAGTGATTAATGCGAGGATAACAAAAAAAACTTTTAAAAGATGGTTTTTATTTAAAAAAACTGCAAAGGTAATTTTTAGCAAGTTTAAATTATTTTTAGCATCTAATAAAGAAACTATAAATTACTTAAATAAGTTAGGCGCAAGCAATATTGTGTATAATGGAAACATAAAACTTTTGAGTGAGATAGATGTAAAAAGTATAAGCAATTTAAACAAACTAGCTCTTAAAAAAAATAAATTTTGGCTCTCTGCAAGCACCCACGATGGAGAAGAAGATTTTTGCTTAAAGACCCATTTATTATTAAAGAATGAGTTTAATAAATTAAAAACTTTAATTGCTCCTAGACATATTAACAGATCGGAAAAGATAAAAAAATTATGTGACAACTACAACCTTAATTCTCAAATTTTAAATGAAGATGATTTAATAAATGATGAGTCTGAAGTAATAATTATTAATTCATTTGGAATTTTGAATCAGTTCTACAAATATGCAAATAGCGTTTTTGTTGGAAAATCAACTTTAAAAATTCTAAAGAATGTCGGGGGTCAAAATCCAATTGATGCTGCAAAACTTGGTTGTAAAATCTACCATGGTCCTTATATATACAATTTTTCAGAAATTTACGAAATTCTAAAAAATCTAAAAATTTCAAATCAAGTCAACTCACCAGAGGAACTTTTTAGTTATTTAAAGCAGGATTTGGTCCAATCTAAAGAAGTAAACACTGAAGTTAATTCATCAATTAATAATTTAAGTAATGAGATATTCGAAATTACTATGAGTAACATAAATAGATTTATATTAAATGAAGCTTTATAAACCTAAATTTTGGGATCATAAAAATTTTATATCTCTTTCTTTATTCCCGGTGAGCTTAATCATTCAATTAATTATTTTATTAAAAAAAAAATTTACAAAAGTATCCAGTTTTAAAATACCTATTGTGTGCATAGGAAATATTTATGTTGGTGGAACAGGAAAAACACCACTATCTATTTTAGTTTCAAAAGAATTATCTAAAATTGGAAAAAAACCAGTCATTATAAGAAAATATTATAAAGAACATATAGATGAGCATTCTTTGATTAAAGAAAATTTTAGTCATTTAATTTTGAATTCAGATAGGACTGGTGCTATCCAAGAAGCTCAGAATAAGAATTTTGATACAGCTATATTAGATGATGGATTTCAAGATTATAAAATAAAAAAAGATCTTAGTATTATTTGTTTCAATTCAAACTTTGAAGGAAACGACTTTGTAATTCCTGCAGGTCCACTTAGAGAAAACCTGAATTCCATAAAAAATGCTCAAATTATAGTTATAAATGGATATAAAAATTTAAAGTTTGAAAAAAAAATTTTGGAAATAAATAATAATATTGATATTTACTACTCAAAATACAAAGCAATTAATTATACTAAATTTAGTCAAAAGGAGCTACTAGTAATTGCTGGTATTGGAAATCCAGAAAATTTTTTAGAGTTATTAAATAGTCACAAACTAAAAATAGCAAAAAAATATATTTTTCCAGACCATTATACTTTTAGTAAAGAGGAGCTTAATAATTTTAAAAGTGAGGCTAAAAAAAATGGTTATCAAATTATTTGTACTGAAAAAGATTATCATAGAATTAAAAAGTACAGTGTTGATGAAATAGACTTTTTAAGAGTAGAATTAGTTTTAGAGAAAAAAGAAACACTTATAAAAAAGATCCAGGATATTTATGATTAAATTTTTCACTTATTTCATACAATCAATAATAATTTATATATTTTTTATTTTAGGAAAAATTTTGGGAATCACACTTAGTCGAAAACTTTTTTCATATCTTTTTTTGAAAATTGGACATAATTTTAAATCAAAAAAATTAATAGAATCAAACTTAAATATTTATTCAAAAAGTCTTACAGAAATAAAAAGAGATGAGATAATCTCCGGTATGTGGAAAAACTATGGGAAAACTTTTATTGAATATATATTTCTGAATTATTTTAAAAAAGATAATACTCATATGAAAATTGAAGGTGCGGACAAGTTGGAAAACGTTTTAGAATTAAAAAAACCTGTAATATTCGTTTCAGGTCACTTTGCCAATTATGAGTTAATGTCTATGGAGATAGTGAAGAAAAACATAAATCTTGCTACGATATATAGACCTCTCAATAACTATTTTTTAAATCCTTTTATGGAATATTTAAGAAGAAAATATGTATGTAAAAACCAAATTAAAAAAGGAGTAAGTGGTGTAAGAGAAGCAATTGAATATTTAAAAAAAGGTTACAGTATTGCTTTGATGATAGACCAAAGGGTTAGTGAAGGAGAAAAAATTAATTTTTTTGGGAAATCTGCATTGACTACAACTTTACCTGCGCAACTTGCCTTAAAATTTGATTTATCTATTATTCCAGTTTTTATTGAAAGAGACCAAAATGATAATTTTAAGATAAAATTTTACCAAGAAATTGATCCTAAAAGCTTTAATAATAAGTCTACCTTAACTGATAAATTAAATAAAGTTATTGAAGAAATGATAATCTGTAGGCCTGAGGGATGGATATGGACGCATAATAGATGGAAATAATTTAAATTTTTTTATTGGTTTTATATCTTTCATTTGCTTCTATAGGTGAAAAATAAGCCTCCTGTAATTCAACATTCCAGTAATTTAAGTCTTTCAATAATATTTTTTTTCCTGAAATAGCACATAAAACATGATCACCCTCTTCCACAATGTCAAAAGAATTGTGTTTAAAAATAAGTTTAGCTTTTTTTTTAGTCATCTTTAAATTATATAATATTTTATCTTACATGAATATCGGATTAATAGGTAGTGGTGGTAGAGAGCATGCTCTTTGCAAAAAATTATATGAGTCAAAGTTATGTAAGAAAATATTTTGTTTCCCTGGAAACGCAGGAACAGAAATTTTAGCAAAAAATATAGAAGTAGATGTGCTTAATTTTACCAAACTTCTTAGGTTGATAAAATTACATAAAATAGATTTAGTTTTAGTAGGGCCCGAGGAACCCTTGACTTTAGGAATTGTCAATTTTCTAACTAAAAATAAAATCAAAGTTTTCGGCCCTTCTAAATATGCTGCAAGATTAGAGGGATCAAAGGCTTTTATGAAAAAAATATGTAAAGAAAATAATATCCCCACTGCTAAATTTCGAATATGCAAAAATAAAAGACAAGTTGTTAAATTTTTAAAAAGTTCAAGATTGCCAATAGTTGTTAAAGCAGATGGACTCGCAGCAGGAAAAGGAGTGACTATATGTAAAACAAAAAAACAAGTTTTAAACGTATCTGAAAAAATTTTTAAAGGGAAGTTTAAATCTTCAAATAAATTAGTTATTGAAGAATTTTTAGTTGGAGAAGAGGCAAGCTATTTCTTAATTGTCGATAAAAATAGTTTTAAATTTTTTGGCACTGCACAAGATCATAAAAGGGTCGGAGAAAAAGATATTGGGCCTAATACTGGTGGAATGGGTGCTTATTCACCGGCTCCTATTATTAACAAAAATTTAGAAAAGAAAATTATTAATAAAATCGTAACACCCACGTTAAAAGCTCTAAGAAAAGAAAATCATCCGTATACAGGTTTTCTTTACGTTGGCTTGATGATAATTAAAAATGAACCGTACTTAATTGAGTACAACGTGAGAATGGGTGATCCCGAGTGTCAGGTTATATTGCCGAGGCTTAGGACTGATCTTTTAAAAATAATTAAATTTTCAATTAACAACAATCTTAAAAAAATAAATATTAAATGGAGTAAAGAAAAAAGTATGACAATAGTTTTGTGCTCAAAAGGTTATCCGGGTAAATACAAGAAAAATATTTTAATCAGCAACTTTAAAAATTTAAAAGAAAATAAAAAAGATATTGTTTACCATGCTGGCACAAAAATTATTAATGGAAAACTTTTATCTGTTGGTGGTCGGGTTTTAAACTTTACTTCTTCCGGGAATAATCTTTTTAAGGTGAGAGAAAAAATAATTAAAATGATTAAAAAATTAAAATGGAAGAGTGGATTTTTTAGAAAAGATATAGGTTGGAAAGTTTTAGTTAGAAAATGAGAATTATAGGTGGAAGTTTAAAGGGTAGAATTATACAGTTCTTAAAAACAAAAAATACTAGACCTTTAAAGGACTCTGTAAGAGAAAATATCTTCAATATTTTATCTCACTCAAATGAAATTAGTGTAGAGCTAAAAAACGCATTTGTTCTGGATCTTTATTCGGGAATTGGATCTTTTGGTTTAGAATGTTTGTCAAGAGGGGCTAAAATGGTTACGTTTGTTGAAATCGACTTTGAAGCCTTAAAAATACTAAAAGAAAACTTATTAAAATTGTCTATCCATAAACATACAGAAATAATCAAAAATAGAATTGAAAATATTAAAAAATGGAAAAAAAAATATAATATTTTTTTTTTAGATCCACCATTTAAAGATTTACGATTTATTGATAATTTAAAAGCATTAAAGAACCAAAAAATTTATAAAAAAAATCATTTAATAATTATTCACAGAGAAAAAAATTCTAAAGATGATTTTGAGGGTATATTAAAGATCCTCAATGAAAAAGTTTATGGTCGTTCAAAAATAACTTTTGCTTTATTTAAGTAGGTATTTTTTTGTAACTACTTTGACCTGTTCCACTGCAGGTTGATTAAAAGGATTTATATTTGTTAATTTACCAATCAAAATTGTTTCTAAAATGAAATAAGAAAATAATTGTCCCAGAGTTTCCACATTATCTTTTTTTAATTTGAACTCTCTAAAAGAGATTCTATTTTTTCTTAAAGTTTCAATTAAAGCGTTTTTTTGCGCTAATTTAATTTGATTTAGACTTTTATTGTTTATAAAAAATTTCTTTTTATTTAAAAATTTATTTACACTTAATTTTTTAGTTGGTTTTTCATCAATACTAAAAATTATAAATAATTTATCTTTGGGACCATCCAAGTAGAGTTGTAAAAGACTGTGATGATCTTTAGGTACATTGGATACTATTGGAAAAAATCCTTGGCTTTTTTTTCCTAAGCTCTCGGCAATCAGCTGCTGAGCCCAAAAAAGAAATTTAGTTAAATTTTTTGAGTAATTAAGAAATACTAAGTTAGACATTTTTTTTTGGATTAGAATGTTCGCAAGTTTTGTAGAGCTGTCTTTTAAGGGCTCGTTATTTGAAATATATTTATATATATTTTTTCTGAGTTTAAACATATTAATTCCCATAAAATATGCTGGTACAAGTCCAACATCTGATAATACAGAGTATCTTCCTCCTATATAATTTTTATGTTCAATAAAGAATAGATTTAATTTTTTTGTAATATTAAAAAGAATGCTTTCTTTCTTTTCTGTAATAACGATTATATTTTTAGATTTTTTTTTAAGAATATCTAAATAAAATAAATTCGCAAGTGTTTCAGTAGTATTTCCTGATTTAGATATAACAATGAAAAGAGTTTTTTTGATTGTAATTTTTTTTTTTACTTTTTGAATCTTAGCAATATCTAAATCATTCAAAAAATAAAATTTTTTTTTGGCATTTTTTTTTAAATATTCATATATTGCTTCTGACCCGAGAATCGAACCTCCCATTCCGATTAGAACTACAGTGTTAAATTTTCTAAATTTTTTAAGATTACTGATTTTTGTACTTAATTTGTAATTTTTGTTGAAAAGATAGAAGAATTGATTTGGAGTTTTTAACTTATTATTTATTTGAACAAATAATTTTTTATATTTTGAATTCAATTTTTTACCCACTTTAGAATTTAAATGGGTTTTTTGTATATAGTCTTTTATTTCTAGATTATTCTCTCTCACTTACGAATTTTATCGATTATTGACTTTTCAACTGAGCTAGATTTATTCGTCTCTGATTGATCTGCCTCAGATTTTTTTAAAATTTTTCTAATTTGATCTTTATCATTAATTTGAGTTTTATTTGAAGAACCTGGTTTAGGGATTTTGTTATAATCTGGAGGTAGTATAAGAGGTTGTTTCTTTTTAACTAAAAACTCATCAGTCGTTTTTACTTTTTCGTTTCGTAAAACTTGTCCAGCCTCTTTCATAGAGGTACATGATGTTACAATAAACATCAAAAAAGTTATAAATAAAATTATTTTCATCAATTATTTTTAATAAAAATTTCTTTCATAATAAAACAAATTATACCAATTGTAATAAAAATGTCTGCTGCATTGAACGTAAACCAATGAAAATTACCGTAATGAAAGTCAATAAAATCCGGCACAGCTTTAAAAGTAATTCTATCGTAAAAATTTCCTAAAGCCCCGCCTATAATTAATGAAAAAATCGTTTTATCAAATTTATCAGATTTTAAGGCTAAAAATATTAAAAAAATAATCACAGCAAATATTAAAAGAGAAATTAAGTTGTAATAAAAGCTTGAATTAAAACTAAGTAGTCCAAAACCAATTCCAGTGTTCCAGACAAGATCAAAATTTAAAAATTCATTTATGAAGTAAACATTATCATTGAAATTTTCAACAATTTTAATTTTTGAGTATCTATCAATACTAAAAGTGAGAAGAAGAATAATAAGAAAATAAAAATTTTCTTTTTTTAAAATTTTATTTTTCATTTCTTTAAGGTTGATCAAAGTATTTTTATATTTTATTGAAGAACTTTAGAGCATCTTTCACATCTGTTTTCCAAAATTTTCCAACATCTTTCACATTTCTGTCCCTGGGCTTTTTTTACCTCCACCTTAATTTCATCATTATTTGATAATTCTTTTTTCGCTTTTGAAACAATAAAATAATCTTCTAAATCTAATTTATCAAGAAGTTCAAATTTCTCTTTATTTAAAATCAGTTTTATTTCAGCTTCTAAACTTGATCCGATTTCTTTATTTGACCTCTTATCCTCTATTGCAATGTTTGCTTCTTGTTTAATTTTGAATAAATTCGTCCATTTTTCATTTAACTTATCATTCTTCCAATTAGATGGAATTTTTACAAATTCATTTTCATGGATACTTTCGCTAGTATCCTTACTCACTAAACTATAGATTTCCTCAGTGGTAAAAACTAAAATTGGGGCAAACCATTTTAACAAGCTTTCTAGAATGATGTTGAGAACAATTACACAGTTTTTTCTTTTTGTGGAGTTTAAGCTATCGCAGTAAAGAACATCTTTCCTGATGTCAAAATAAAATGAAGAAAGATCTAATGTACAAAAGTTTAAAAGGTCTTTATATAATTTATGAAAATTATAATTTTTTAAATTTTCATCAATGGAGTCTCCGATAATAAATAGTTTATGTAAAATGAACTGTTCTAGCTCATCCATTTTATTAATTTGAATTTTACTAAAATCTTGTTTTTCAAATTTATCTTTTAGATTTCCAAGCATAAATCTGAAAGTATTTCTGATTTTTCTGTAGGACTCGGCGTGTTGAATTAAAATATTTTTATCAATTCTCAAATCTTCTGCATAATCTGATGCTGAGGCCCAAACTCTAAGAATATCTGCTCCATAATTTTTTAAAATATCTTCTGGAGAAATTACATTTCCCATTGATTTAGACATTTTCATACCTTTTCCATCTACTACGAATCCGTGAGATAGAATACTTTTAAATGGTGCTCTACCTCTTGTACCGCAAGACTCTAATAAAGAAGAATGAAACCATCCCCTATGTTGATCAGATCCTTCAAGGTACATATCTGCAGGCCAATTTAAATCTTTTCTCTTTTCTAATACAAAGCTGTGTGTAGAGCCGCTATCGAACCAAACCTCAACAATATCATTTAATTTATCATAATCATTTGGATTGTATTCATCACCTAGAAAAACTTTTGGATCATCTGTGAACCAACAATCAGAGCCTTGTTTTTCATAAACTGAGGCTATTTTATCAATTACCTTTTTATCTTTTAATGGTTCTTTTGTTTTTTTATTAATAAAAATTGGTAATGGTACACCCCACACCCTTTGTCTTGAAACACACCAATCAGGTCTTCCTTCAATCATAGACAATAATCTTTCTTTTCCTTTTTTTGGATAAAAGTGAGTTTCATTTATTGACTTGATCGCTTTTTTTCTTAAATCATTTTTTTCCATAGAAATAAACCATTGTGGTGTAGCTCGATAAATTAAAGGAGCTTTAGATCTCCAAGAATGAGGATAGCTATGGTTAAGTTTGTCATCTTTAAGTAATTTTTTTTGCTCTTTTAGTTTTTGTATAACTAAATCATCTGCTTTAAAAATATGTGTATTCGTAAAATATGGAATTTCATTAGTATATAATCCAGAATTATCTACAGTATATTTAGATGGAATATTATTTTTTAAGCATAGATTAAAATCATCAGGACCATGACTTGGAGCACAATGAACTATTCCAGTACCTTGTTCCAAATTAACAAATTGAGCATCAAGCATAGGAACCTCATAATTATAATCTAAATTCAAAAAAGGATGATTACATTTTACCCCTTTAAACTCTGATCCTTTGAAACTTTTAAGTATTTTATAATTTTTTATTTCACAATCTTTAGTAATCTGTTCAATCAAGTTTTTTGCAACTACGATTTTTTTTTCTTCAAAGTTTGCAAGAGAGTGAATTTCCAATACTGAATATTCGATATTATTATTAAAAGCCAAAGCTCTATTGGCAGGAATAGTCCAAGGAGTTGTAGTCCAAATAATTACATTGGTATCTTTTAAAAATTCTTTGTTTGTCTCCTTTACCTTAAAAGCTGCATAAATAGTATTTGAGGTGTGGTCTAAGTACTCCACTTCTGCATCGGCTAAAGCAGTTTTTTCAACAGTAGACCAAAGAACGGGTTTAAAACCTTGATATAAACTACCATCTAAAAGAAATTTACCAAGTTCTCTGACGATTTGAGCTTCAGCCTCGTAACTCATTGTGGAATAGTAATTTTCAAAATCTCCTACAACGCCTAGTCTCTGAAATTCTTTAATATGAACGTCTATCCAGCTTTTTGCAAAATCTCTGCACTCTTGTCTAAAATCTTTAATAGGAACATCGTCTTTATTTTTTTTCTTTTTTTTATACTGTTCTTCGATTTTCCACTCAATTGGTAAACCGTGACAATCCCAACCTGGCACATAAATAGAGTCTTTGCCATTCATTTGGTGAAAACGTGTAATCATATCTTTTAAAATTTTATTTAAAGCAGTTCCCATATGAATGTGTCCATTGGCATAAGGCGGACCGTCATGCAAAATAAATTTCTCCTTACCTTTGGATTTTTTTCTTAGCTTTTCAAAAATATTTTTAGTTTGCCAATTTTTCAGTATTTCAGGCTCTTTAGTAGGCAGGCTTGCTTTCATTGAAAAGGCAGTTTTAGGTAGTTGCAAAGTATCTTTAGACATTTTTAGCTTTCTTAATATCAAATTTAATTTGTTTTTTTAAATAATCAAAATTTTTAAATTTTTTTTCTGGTCTAATAAATTTTTTAAAACTCACACTAATTACTTTATTATATAAATTTCTATTAATTCCAAAGATATTCGTCTCTAATAATAAATTTTGGCCATTAAAGGTAGGTCTATAACCAACATTAGCCACTCCATTTTTATTAAAATCACTAGTTTTCACTTTTACAGCGTATACGCCAAGTCTTGGAATTACATAATTTCCCATTTTTAGATTACATGTAGGGAAACCAATTTTTCGGCCTCTTTTTTGTCCTTTAATAACTTTTCCATCTACAGACCAGTTTCTATTTAATAATTTATTTGCCTCTTTAATTTTTCCTTCTTTAATTTTTTTTCTAATTAAAGTTGAAGAAATTACATTATTTTTTTTTTTAAAAGGTTTGACAATTAAATTTCTGTAATTGAATTTTTTTCCAAATTTTTTCAAAATTCTTATATTTCCTTTTCTTTTAAAACCAAATCTAAAATTATTGCTTACATATAAGTATTTACATTTTGTTTTTTTAAATATTATTTTCTCAATAAATTTTTCAGCTGTTAATCGTGAAAATTTTTTATTAAATTTTCTTATTATTAAAAAATCAATTTTAAGTTTTTTAAACTGATTTATTTTTTGATCTAAGGAATTGATTCTATGATTTTTTATTTTTTTGTTAAAAAACATTACAGGCATTGGTTCAAAAGTCATTATACCAAAAGGTAATTTATTTTTATTTGCTTGTTGTTTGGCGTCTCTGATAACTTTCTGATGGCCAAGATGTATCCCATCAAAGTTTCCTATTGCAAGAACACCTTTGCAATGTTGATTTTTTAGATTAGTGTTTCTATAAATTTTCATATTACCAAGTTAATTCTTTTTGAAAAAAATCTATTTTAACGTTGTATGTTTTTAAAAGATTGCTTAAATCAGAGATTTTATTCAATTCATCTCTATGAACTCCATCTGTGATAAATATACAATCTAAGTTTAAATTATTAGCTCCTTTTATGTCTGTTCTTAAATTATCTCCAATAGCTAAGACTTTTTCTTTTTTACTAAAGCATAAATTATAAACTTCGGGATAAGGTTTTCCGAAATAGGAAACTTTTCCTCCAAGTTCCTCAAATATTTTAGCTATTGAGCCGGCGCATAACTCTTCTATATCGCCTCTATGAACAGTTAAATCAGGATTAGTACAAATTAATTTTTTTGATATATGATTTCTTAAAAAATCTTTATAGTAATTTAAATCATCTTCATGATCATCAAATAAACCAGTACACAAAATAAAATCACATTGTTCAATATTTGTTATATTTTCCTTAACTTTATCAAACACAGACGTATCTCTAGGTGGCCCTAAATGAAAAAAAGTTTTTCCAAATTTGTTTTGATTTATTGCATGCATTGCAGCCTCACCAGAGGTCATTACGTTTGATAGAAATTTTTTATTCATCCCCATTTTTAATAAAAAATTAGTCACTTTCAAACTGGGTCTTGGAGCATTAGATAAAAAAACAATTTTTTTAGATTTATTATTTAAATTCTCAATTGTTTCCATAGCTTTTGAATTCAAAGTTATTCCATTGTGTATCACCCCCCATAGGTCAATTACGAAAGTGTCATAGTTTTTGGATATTTCAGACAGATGATCAAGCTCTCTCAATTTGTTTACTCTTTCTTTTGTTTTTACTATTACAAAATATAGTATTTTCGAGGTTTTTTAATGATTTTTGCCCCTTGAAATCTTGTTAAAAACACACCATATCAGCACTACATTAACATTTATAGGAGAAAATACGTATGAAATTTAGACCTTTGCATGATCGTGTGCTTATCAAGGTATTAGACAGTGAAGAAAAGACTGCAGGTGGAATTATTATCCCTGACACAGCAAAAGAAAAACCTCAAGAAGGTGAGGTGATTGCTGTAGGACCTGGTTCAAAAAATGAAAATGGGAAAGTTGCTCCAATGGACGTGAAAGTTGGAGACATTGTACTTTTTGGAAAATGGTCTGGTACTGAAGTGAAGATTGATGGTAAAGAATATAGCATTATGAAAGAGTCCGACATAATGGGTATTTCAAAAAGTAAAAAATAACATTTAGGAGAATATAATGGCAAAAATTATAAAATTTGACACAGAAGCAAGATCAAAAATGCTTACAGGAGTAAACACTTTAGCTAACGCAGTTAAAGTTACTTTAGGACCTAAGGGTCGAAACGTCGTTATGGATAAATCTTATGGCGCTCCAAGAACTACAAAGGACGGTGTGTCTGTTGCAAAAGAAATAGAGTTAGATGATAAATTTGAAAATATGGGAGCGCAAATGGTAAAGGAAGTTGCTAGTAAAACTAACGACAATGCCGGAGACGGTACTACTACTGCAACTATACTAACTCAAGCAATAGTCAATGAAGGACTGAAATATGTTACAGCCGGTATGAACCCTATGGATATTAAGCGAGGTATTGATAAAGCTGTAGAAAATGTAATTAATAAATTAAAATCATCTTCTAAAAAAGTAAAAGCAAATGAAGAAGTTGCTCAAGTTGGTACAATTTCAGCTAATGGTGAGAAATCAATAGGCGATATGATTTCTAAAGCTATGCAAAAGGTTGGTAATGAGGGCGTAATCACAGTTGAGGAGGCAAAAGGTGTCGAAACTGAGTTAGATGTAGTTGAGGGTATGCAATTTGATAGAGGATATCTCTCCCCATATTTTGTAACTAATACTGAAAAAATGACTACTGAGCTGGAGAACCCTTTAGTCCTTTTAGTTGAGAAAAAATTAACCAATTTACAACCAATGGTACCACTTTTAGAATCAGTGGTTCAAGCTAATAGACCGTTAATGATAATTTCTGAGGATGTTGAGGGAGAGGCCTTAGCAACTTTAGTTGTAAACAAATTAAGAGGTGGTCTAAAAGTTGTTGCGGTAAAAGCACCTGGTTTTGGTGATAGAAGAAAAGCAATGTTAGAGGATATCGCTATTTTGACTGGAGGACAAGTTATCTCGGAAGATCTAGGTATAAAATTAGAAAATGTAAAAATTGGTGACCTAGGTTCTTGTAAGAAAGTTAAAATAGATAAAGAGAACAGCACGATCGTAGCTGGTGAAGGTAAAAAATCGGATATTGAAGCAAGATGTAATCAAATTAGATCTGAAATAAATGAAACAACATCAGATTACGATAAAGAAAAACTTCAAGAGAGACTAGCTAAGCTTGCTGGTGGTGTTGCTGTAATTAAAGTAGGTGGTGCTACAGAGGTTGAGGTTAAAGAGAGAAAAGATAGAGTTGAAGATGCTCTTAATGCAACTAGAGCTGCCGTTGAAGAAGGAGTGGTGATCGGCGGTGGTTGTGCATTACTTTACGCAGCACAAGATTTAGATAGTGTTAAAGTAAAAGGTGATGACCAAAAAGCTGGTGTTGAAATAGTTAAAAAAGCTTTACAAGCTCCAATCAGGCAGATTACTGCTAATGCAGGTGTTGATGGTTCTGTAGTTGTTGGTAAACTTTTAGAAGGAAAAAAATCTTCGCAGGGTTACGATGCTCAGAACGAAGAGTATGTAGACATGTTTGCTAAAGGAATTATTGACCCAACTAAAGTCGTAAGATCAGCACTTCAAGATGCTGCTTCAATAGCTGGACTATTAATTACAACAGAAGCAATGATTGCAGATAAGCCTGAAGAAAAAGATGCTGGTCCTGCAATGCCACCAATGGGCGGCGGTATGGGCGGTATGGGCGGTATGGGTGGAATGGGAATGTAAATTTTTACCTACCCAAAAGATTTTAAAAAAGGCTGCAATTTCGCAGCCTTTTTTTTTGCAATAAATAAACATGCTTTTGAACTAAGTATCATGCCATCTTTAAGGACTCTTAAATTATTATCAGCCAAAGTTTTGCCTGTTGATGTAATGTCAGTAATAATTTCTGAAGAACCTATAAATGGGTAAGTTTCAGTTGCACCAAGGCTATATATCAACTTATATTGAGTAACTCCTTTAGAAATTAAGAAATCATTGGTTAAATTTGGATATTTCGTAGCAACTCTTAATCTAGCGTTTCTTTTAGATCTTACATCAAATGATATTTCTTCAAGATCAGCAATTGTCTGAACATCTATCCAGTCATCAGGCACTGCAATAACTAAGTTGGCATAACCAAAGTCAAGTTTTTTTTGAATATTTATTCTGGCTTGTAAATTTTGATCAGATTCTTTTAAAAGATCTAACCCAGACACACCCATGTCTAATGTTCCATCTCCTAATCTTTGAATAATTTCTTTAGCATGAAGAAAAATAATTTTAATTCTAGGATTATTTTCAATAGTCCCAAAATAATTTCTCTCTTTTTCACTATTTAGAATCTTAAGTCCTTTATCATTAAAAAAAGATATTGCTTTATCTTTTAAACGTCCTTTACTTGGTAGGCCTATAGTAATTAAATCCTTCATATATTTTTTAAGTTAATAGCAGCACCAACAGCAGGGATATTCTTTTTTGCACCTAGACTTTTAAGTAAATCGTCATATCGACCACCCCTAGCAATTTCTTTATTTCCTGAAAATACTTCAAATACAATTCCAGTATAATATTCCACATCTCTGCCAAAATTCGCGATGAAAAGAATATCTTGATTAATTTTTTTTAAACTGAGTATAGACTTAAAATCCTTAAATATATTTGTTTTAAGATTATTTTTTTTGGCAAAATCCAATAGCTTTTCATCAAGTTTATATAGTTTACAATTAATTTGTAAAAAGGTTTTAATAATTTTAACAATTTTTTTTCCATCGGTAAAAGATCTTGGATCTTTCAGCTTTTTATCAAATCTTTTTAAAATTTCGGATATTGATCTTCCGGCAATTATTTTATCCTGATCCAATTTTTTCATTTCATAAAATCTTTTTTTATCTTCATCAAAAGTAACTGCATCAATATCTGTATTTTTTTCTAATCTTTTTAAAAGCTCTTCAAAATAACTTGGTCTCCAAAAGTGTCTTATTAGTCTAAGCTTCCATCTTTCGGGCATATCTAATGCATTTATCAGACGTTTAAATAAGCCAATGTCTCCAACTTTGATTTTAATTTTTTTCTTTTTAATTTTTTTTACTGAACTCAAAATTGTACTTATAACCTTATGATCATCTTGAGTTTGATTTTTTGAACCTAAAATTTCAATACCAAGTTGATCATTAATAAAATTAGATCCTTTTTTGTTAGATCTTCTATAGGCTTGTCCAGAGTAATAAATTTTAGAAGATGACTTCTTTTGCAAAAAACTGATGCATGATGCTACAGTTAAATCTGGTCTTAAACACATCGTTTTTCCATTTTCACTGTTAAAAGTAAGCATAGAACTTCTAAATTTTTCTCCAGACCTCTCAATTATATAGTCTGAGTCTAAAAGAACATCAGGTTCAGATAAAACAAAACCATTGCTTTTAAAAGTTTTTATTATTATTTCAGATAATTTTTTTGATTTCATTTACTAATTCTTTAATTTCAATTGATAGTTCTTTACCAGAACTAAGATTTCTTAGAGTTGGTTTGCCTGATTTAATTTCATTCTCACCATACAAAATAACAGCTGGTGATTTAATTTTGTTAGCATACTCCATTTGTTTCTTTAATTTTCCTTCTCCGGGATAAATTTCTGAACTGATATCAGCATTCCTTAATATTGCTTGCACATTAATGTACTCTTTCATTAAATTTTTATCAAAAATACAAATCACAACAGGTTTAGATTGTTTAATTTTGAATTCCTTTTTTTGCATTAAAGCATAAACCAATCGATCTAGTCCGATTGATATGCCTGTAGCTGGAGCATCATAATTTCCGAAGTTGTTAACTAAATTATCATATCTCCCGCCGCCTCCAATAGAGCCGAATTGGATTACCTGACCTTTGTTATTAGTAACATCAAATTTTAAATTCACCTCAAAGATCACTCCAGTGTAATATTCTAGTCCTCTAATAATTGACGGATCAAATTCGAAATTATTAAAATTATAATCTTTTAAAATTTTTAATATCTCAATTAGATCCTCTGTTTCAGGTAATTTTTTCTTGAGTGTTTCTTCTATTGTTTGAATGTCGTTAGCTTTTAAATTCGCACCTTTTGTGAAGTCTCCAGATTTATCTTTTCTTCCTTCTCCTAATAGTTTTTTTACTTCATCCCAACCAAGTCTATCAATTTTATCTAAAGCTCTTAAAGCAGTAAGTTTTTGATCGTTATCTTTTGCATTTATCTTTTTAAACAAACTTTCAGTAATCTTTCTTGATGATATCTTGATTATATAATCTGATTTTGATAAACCGCACTTCTCGAGAATTTCTGAAATCATTACACACAATTCAGCATCTGCTTGTAAACTTTTAGTACCAACAAAATCAGCATCGAATTGTAAAAATTCTCTAAATCTCCCTGGACCAGGTTTTTCATTTCTCCAAACAGTGCCTAGTTGATATCTTTTAAATGGTTTTGGGATTTCTAAATAATTTTTTGCAACATATCTTGCTAGAGGTGCTGTAAGATCATACCTTAACGATAACCACTTAGTTTCATCCTTAAATGAAAAAACACCTTCATCAGGTCTATCTTTATCAGGTAAAAATTTGCCAATACTATCTGAATACTCAAAACTTGGCGTTTCGAGATATTGAAAACCGTATTTGATCATCACTTCTTTAATATTAGAAATTATAAAATCACGTACGAGTAATTCTTTTTCTTGTCTGTCTACAAACCCTAATGGAAGTTCTTTAGAAGGTTTGCTCTTTTTTTCTTTTGTCATTTTTTGGTACAGCAGGGTGGATTCGAACCACCGACCCCTAGTTCCACAAACTAGTGCTCTAACCAACTGAGCTACTGCTGCATCCCTGTTATTTTTATCTTAATTTTAGTTAAATTTATATATTTTTGATTATAAGCTAAGCAATAGCTTAGCGTGCATTCTGTGTGAATGTGATCTTAATGTTGAAATGACTTTCTTTTTTATAATCATGATTCTTTATTAAAAAAAAATTGTGACTTTTTCAAGATGAAATTAGCGGGACAATAAAAAAATAGTAAAGACTACTGTTTAATGTCCCGATAATCAGTGATTTTGGAAATTTAGATTAAGATGTTTTCTGCAGTTTTACTGCTGAAGGACCTTTTTCTGTGCTCTCCACTTCAAACGTTAACTCATCACCCTCGTTTAAATACTTTAAACCAGCTTCTCTAACCGCAGAAGAATGGACGAACACGTCTTTTTCTTTGTCTTCTCTTTCAATGAAACCATATCCTTTAGTACCATTGAACCACTTCACTTTACCTTTTAGTGTACTCATATTTATTGTTTTTCCTTATTATTATTAACTTCAACTAACCATTAGTTAGTCTTGAGACCCTTAAATAGATTTACACGATGGAAGTCAATAGGAGAAAAATATTATTTGCCGCAATTGTTTTTATGCAACAATGCTAAGATAATAAGGCTAATAAGCCGATTATAACTACAACTCCAAACCCTGCGTAAACATATTTATTTTTATTTATTTGAGATTTAAGTTTGTTGAAGACAGAACCTTTATAACTTAATCCTCCGTCAGTAATATTAGAAGATTTGCTGAACCCTTGATCTCTTCCTATTTGTAAAAATTTAGATTTTCTGTGATCATATATTTCTTCTTTACTAAAACTTTCAAAATTTTTTAAATTTTTAACAATTGAAAACTTAATATCTGCAGCTATAGCTTCTGGGTCTCTATGAGCGCCTCCTAATGGTTCCGGAATTACCTCATCAATTATTTTTAATTTTAGTAAATCTTTAGCAGTAAGTTTCATAGCTTCAGCGGCCTGTAAAGATTTACTTGGATCACGCCATAAAATAGATGCACAACCTTCTGGAGATATTACTGAATAAATTGAATTTTCTAACATTATAACTTTATTTGAAGATGCCAAAGCAATTGCTCCGCCGGATCCTCCTTCTCCAATTATTATAGAAATATTTGGAACTGTTAATGACATGCAGCATTCAATTGAATTTGCAATAGCGGAAGCTTGCCCTCTTTGTTCGGCTCCAATACCTGGGTAAGCTCCTGGAGTATCAATAAAACTTATAACGGGTATTTGAAATCTATCGGCAAGTTTCATTAACCTTATACATTTTCTGTATCCCTCTGGACGCATCATCCCAAAATTTCTTTCAATCCTGCTATTAAGATCCTCTCCTTTTTCCTGCCCAATAATTAAAACTGATTTATTATCTATCAAACCAAATCCAGCAATTACAGATTTGTCGTCTCCGAAATATCTATCTCCGGAGAGTAAAGTAAATTGTGAAAATATTTTTTTAATATAAAAATTTGCTTTAGGTCGGTCTTCATGTCTTGCTACTTGTGTGCGTTGCCAGCTGTTAAGATTAGAATATATCTCCTCTAATTTTTTATTAATTTCTTGCTGAGTATTCTTAATTTTATCTGTGTCAACTTCAGATATCCCCTCTGAACCAAAAGGACTTTTTAACCCATCTACCTCTTGCTCTAAAGCTTTTATTTCTTTTTCGAAATCTAAATAGTTTTTCATAAAATGTTACAATAATAATAGTATTATTATATTATAAAATATTGTAAAGATCGGCTCATAATGAAAATGGTAGAAAAAAGTGGCTTAAAAGTTAGTTCAACTCTCCTCGAATTTATAAATAACGAGGTGATTCCGAACACTAACATTGATATTGATAAATTTTGGAACAAATTTTCGGAAGTTGTTCATGAATTGTCGCCAATCAATAAAGCTTTAATTCAAAAAAGAGAAATAATACAAAAAAAATTAGACGATTGGCATAAATCAAATAAAGGTAAAGACTTTAATAAAAAAGAATACGTAAATTTCTTAAAATCAATCGATTATTTAATTGAAGAAAAAAACGACTTTAAGATAGAAACAGCCGATGTCGATGAAGAAATTTCCTCTATTGCAGGACCTCAGCTAGTGGTCCCAGTGGACAACGCTCGTTATGCATTGAATGCTGCAAATGCACGTTGGGGGAGTTTATATGATGCACTTTATGGCACAGATATTATATCAGGAAGTATAGGAAAAAGTTGGG
>CACPBH010000006.1 GCA_902632145.1 uncultured Pelagibacteraceae bacterium
ACGTAGAGATTATTGAAGTTCTAGTTAAAGAGGGACAGCAAATAAAAAAAAATGACTCTCTTATTACTTTGGAAAGTGACAAATCAAGTGTTGAGGTGCCCTCCACTCACGAGGGGGTTATTGAAAAAATAAATGTTAAAGTAGGTAGTAAAGTCAACAAAGGAGACTTAATTCTTAGTCTTAAAGCAGCGAATTCTACTGAGCAAAAAAAAGAAACTTTAAGTGTAGAAAAAAAAGTCGAGAAAACTGAAATAAAAAAAATCAAATCTAAAACACCAAAAGAAATTATTCCTGTAGCTCCATCCTCACAAACAGGTAGTAAGTCAGCTAGTCCAAAAGTTAGAAAATTTGCAAGAGAGTTAGGAACCAATGTAGTTGAAATACCTGGTTCTCAAAGAGGTGGTAGAGTTTCCGAGGAGGATGTAAAAAATTTTGTAAGGTCTCAGGTTACAGTCAGCGGTGGGAAAATAGAAAAGAAAGTTCATAAAGAAGAGTATCCGCATGAAGAGTTTGGTGAAATCGAACTAAAAAATATACCAAGAGTTAAAAAATTATCAGGTCCTCACTTAGTAAGATCTTGGACTGAAATTCCCCATGTAACACAGCATGATGAAGTTGATATAACAGAAATGGAGCAATTTAGATCATCATTATATGATTACTATACTGGTGAGAAAATTAAAGTGACACCTCTTGCTTTTATAGCAAAAGCACTTGTTAGTGCTTTGAAGAAATTTCCAAATTTTAATGCTTCAATTGATAGTGCTAAAGACAAAATCATTTATAAAAAATATTTTCACGTTGGTTTTGCAGTAGATACTCCTCATGGTTTAATGGTACCTAAAATAAGAGATGTTGATCAAATGAGTATAAAAGAAATCGGAAGTGCGTTAAGGAAAACAAGTAGACTGTGTAGAGATTTAAAAATTGATAAAAAGGAATTTTTTGGCGGGTCGATGACGATATCAAGCTTGGGTGGCATTGGAGGAACTTTCTTTACCCCAATTATAAATCCTCCTGAAGTCGCGATACTTGGAGTCGGAAAAAGTTTCGAAAAGTTAGTAAAAGTTAATGACAAGTTTGTTTCAAGAAAAATTTTACCTATTTCACTCTCATACGATCATAGAATTATTGACGGCGCGGAGGGTGCTAGGTTCTGCGTTTATCTAGGGAAATGTCTTGGCAAGGACTTCGCTTTTAAACTTGCCGTTTAATCAATTATAAAATAGTACAAGGCATGAATAAAAAAGTTTTCTCTCTTATTTGTGCTATCAGCTGTTCTTTAATTTGGGGTTCAGCTTTCGTCGCTCAAGATATGGGAATGGATTATAACGGACCATTTACTTTTACTTTCGGCAGACTCTTTCTTGGATTTCTTACGCTAGTCCCATTTTTATTTATTTTCGAATATAAAAAGGTTAATTCAATAATTTTTAAAAAGGTTAACATTTTAAATCTACTGCTTATTGGATTTCTTCTTTCAATGGGTAATGTTTTACAACAGTATGCCCTACTTTATACAGATGTAGCCAATACAGCAGTATTTACAATTTTTTATGTAATTTTAGTTCCATTTGTTGCTTACTACTTTTTTTCAAAAAATATTCATAAATCTGTTTGGTTATCTATTATTATTTGTTTATTTGGAGGTATACTTTTAACTGAGTTTGATAATATTCAAGTAAGAATAGGAGATAGTATTGCAATTTTTAATGCATTATTTTGGGCGTTCCATATTGTTTTTATTTCAAGATTTTTGAGAATATTTAATTATCCAATTACTATTGCATGCCTTCAGTGTTTAATTGCATCTATATTTGCATTAATGCCAGCTTTTGTTTTTGAAAGTGTTAAATTTTCAAATATGGTTTTAGATGGAAAAGAGATGTTATACGCAGGAATTCTCTCGAGTGGAGTAGCCTTTCTTCTTCAAATTTACGGACAACAAAATCTTTCCCCAGCGCCTGTAGCTATTATATTTTCTCTTGAAGGTGTATTCGCTTCAATTTTCGGATGGATAATTTTAAGCCAGTTTCTAAACGAAATAAAAATTATAGGAATAATTCTTATTTTATTAGCAGTTATTTTTTCACAATTAGCTCCGTTATATGATAAAAAAAAGTATGGACGAGTCTAATCAAGGGTTTATGAAACATCTTGGCGGGTTAGAGCTAAAAAAAATTAGTGATACTCAATATGAGTTTACAGTAGAGGTAAAAGAAATACATTTAAACACTGGTAAAATTGCACATGGTGGTTTTCTTTCCACTATAGCAGATACTGGTATGGGAACGGCTGCTCACAGAGTTGCTGGTGACAAGAGATGTGTAACAATAAATTTAGATATGAAATTTATCTCTGTAGGCCAACTTGGTGATAAACTTACTGGAAAAGTAAAAATATTAAAAAAAACTAAAACACTGGTTTTTATTTCTTGTGAAATTTTTAATTCAAGCGACATAGTTGCCTCTGCAAGTGGTACTTGGAAAATACTACAATAGTATTTGATGAAATCAAAAATTGTCTTCATTTCAATTTTATTTATTTTTATTTCAATTAAAAGTGCGTCTGCGAATTTTTTTAATAATATTACGGATTTAATAGATAACAACTACGAAAGTCTTAGATATGGTATTTCTGTGGCTGATGTTAATAACGACGGTACTTATGAATTTATAGTAGCTGGTTTTGGAAGTGAAAATTTAGCATTGTCATACAAAAATAATAAACTAATAAATATTGTAAATGATACTAAGTTTGCAGACAAAAAAAGTTTTACTATTGGTGTAGCTGCTTGCGATATTGATTCTGATGGATACGAAGAGATTTATTTTTTAAATACTGATACTTATAGTGGTGAAAAAAAATATTCCGACCGATTAATAGATTTAAAAAATACAAAATTTCTTGATCTTTTTGATCAAAAGAAGAATCAAATAGATTTAAACTTTACGGCTGGTCGTTCCGTTGTTTGTGTTGATAGAAACGGAAATGGAAAATATGGTATTTATGTTGCTAATTATGGTGGTCCAACAAGATTTTATGAAAAGTTTAAGGGAAAAATAAAAGATAGGGCAGCAGAGTTCGGCTTAGATAAAATTACTGGGGGAAGAGCAGCCGTTGCTGGACATATATTATCAAACAACATTGATATTTTCGCAGCTAATGAAAGAGGAGTAAATTTTTTATATAAGAATGTTGATGGTGTTTTTTATGATGTGGCATCAGGGTACAATGTTTTAGACCCTTATGAAAATGGAAGAGGAACTGCGTTAAGTGATATTTTGTACAGAGGTCAATTAGATATTGTTAGTGGAAATTGGGATGGAGAACACCGTATTTTTATAAAGAAAGAAAACTCTTTTAAGGACATTGCCGATAGCAATTTTAAAAGGCCATCTAAAATTCGAACGGTTATCTCAGCTGATTTTGATAATGATGGATATGATGAAATATTTCTTAATAATATCGGCGAAGCAAATAAATTATTCAAAATTAAGGAAAATGGTAAATTAGAGGAAATAGATATCACTTCTAACTCTGAAGCAAATGGTCTTGGAACTGGTGCTGCTGTAGCGGATATTGATAAAGACGGAATTTTAGAATTATTAATTGCCCACGGAGAAACAGGAAATCAAATACTTACACTTTACAAAGCAAATGTAAAAAAAGATAAGAATTATTTAAGAATAAAAGCTTTGAATAAAAATGGAGCTCCAGCTAGAGGAGCAACAGTGACACTAACATCCAATTTAAGAAAACATTCTAAAACAATAGACTCTGGTTCAGGATATCTATGCCAAATGGAACCTGTTGCCCATTATGGAATTAGAAATGGTGAGAAAGACTTTGAAGTACAAATTAAATGGACAAATGGGAAAACAAATAATTATAAAATAAAAGAAACAGGGAAGACTTATATTTTTAAACAAAGTAAAATGACTATCTCGCCATCCTAATAAAAATATCACCCATACCAATATTCATTTCTTCTAACGGAATATCGTTTTTAAAAGCACAAAATCTACCTGTAATTTCATTGGCCTCTATCTTTTTGATATCAGCTTTTTGACATTTTTTGGCTTCATAGAAAAGACCTATCACAAGCTTACCGTCGACGACAAATACTTCGTCATCATTTAGTCTTTGATTTTTACAAAAATAATTTCTATTTACTTCCGCAGGAAAATCTTTTTTTGAACAAGGATTGTTAATTAGTAAAACATCAATTTTTTTAAGACCGTCTTTAAACTTGTGTTTAATTTTTTTAACTTTTGTATAATTCATTAGATCACAGGAACAAGGCCAACAACATCTATAAAGCTCACCACAAATATTTTTTTGTGTTCTTAACTCCTTAACATAGATATAATCAGGTTTTTCTCCTGGATTTATTAAAGAACCTGAAACAGGGCAATAAAATTTATTATATTCTTTAAATTCTTCATAAGTTAAGTCTTGATCTATTAAATATTTGAAAAACCTTGGACCTGCAGCATTCCTGTTACTGTCTGGAAATATTTTAGACCAATTTTTGACGAGGTTTTCGTAATAAAATTTTTTTTGCTGAAAATTAACTTCAGCAAAACTAATCGAATTTAAAAATACACTAAAAATTAAAGCTTTTAAAAAAATTCTCATTTTATTATTTAAATAGATTTTTAGATAAAAGCACTGCGCTCTTATGTTGCTGGAGAAGACTTGCCTCTATAATTTAAATATCCAAAAACCAATAAAAATAATAATGCAAAAGGATATACTATTGCTTTATTAGGTCTTTCTGGATTTTCAATTTTAAAATTACTTATGATATCACCCATTTGAATACCAGATTTTTTTGCTTCCCCTTTCCAATTTAACTTATCAACGGTTAATTGATCATTCTGATCGACTAATGTTACGCCATATTCTTCAAGGTTATAATTATTTTCAAATTTCCCTTTATCAATAACAAATAGTTTATATCTTTCACCATACTCAGTAATTCGTGTAACTTTTATATGAACTTCTTTTGATGGGTCAAAAGATAAATTTTGAATACTTTCTGCCGAAAGTTTTTGCTCATTAAATTTAGGATAGAATTTACCTAAAACATAATCTGGAGCTAAAAAAGATAAAGATATTATTAAAAACGCTATGATCTCATACCATCTTAATCTATTTATAAACCATTGTTGTGTAGCAGCAGTAAAGACTAAAATTCCAATCAATGAAGTTACTATAACTAATAAAGCTTGCCAGATACTATCTACCCCTATTAATAGTAATTCGTGATTAAACAAAAAGACTATTGGTAAAATTCCAGTTCTTAAACTATACCAAATAGCTTGAAGTCCCGTTCTTAAAGGATCGCCACCAGAAATTGCTGCTGCTGCATAAGATGCTAAACCAACAGGTGGTGTTACATCAGCCATCAATCCAAAATAAAATACGAATAAGTGAACAGCGATTAACGGAAAAATAAAGCCCGAAGCATTTCCAACATCAACTAAAACTGTAGCCATTAGAGAAGCAACTACTACATAGTTTGCAGTTGTAGGAAGACCCATTCCAAGTAACAAGCAAAGTATAATAGTTAATAAGATTAATATAATTACATTGTCCCTTGCTATTGTCTCAATCACTATTATTAAATTTGTACTTAGACCTGTAGAACCCACTGCACCAACAATTATCCCTGCTGTAGCGATTGCGATCCCTACTCCCACCATATTAATAGCACCTTTCTGAAGACCAACTATTGTTTGATTGTACCAATCAATCAAACCAGTTTTAAAATCAGGATTTTTAATTATACGACTTACTAAGTTAACTAATACTAAAGATAACGTTGCGTAGAAGATAGAAAAACCTGCTGTATATCTCATATAAACAAGTAAAAAAATTAAAACAAAAATAGGTATTAAAAAATGCAGTCCAGATAAAAAAGTTTTCTTTAGGTGAGGTACATCAGCATCATCCATTCCTTTTAATCCTAATTTAAGGGCTTCTAAATGAGAGATATAAAATAAAGCAATGTATGAAATGATAGCTGGTAAAAAAGCATGTTTTACGACTTCAAAATAAGTAACGCCTATAAAACTTGCCATAACAAACGCAGCTGCTCCCATAACCGGAGGCATTATTTGTCCATTAACAGATGAAGAAACTTCAATGGCTCCTGCTTTTTCTTGAGAGAAACCTGTTTTTTTCATTATTGGAATTGTAAAAGTTCCTGTTGTTACAGTATTTGCAATTGAGGAACCTGAAATCATACCAGTCATTCCAGATCCTAATATTGCAGCTTTAGCTGGACCTCCTCTCATTTTGCCAACCATCGCAAAAGCTAAATCTAAAAAATATTTTCCACCACCAGCGGTTTCTAATAAAGCTCCAAAGAGTACAAACAAAAATATAAAATCTACTGAAACTCCGATTGGTATTCCAAAAATTGCTTCTTGATCAAACCATTGAAATCCTACTAACCTTTTAACAGAAAGTCCGCCGTGAGAAATAATATCAGGAGCATATTTTCCAAAATAAGAAAATAAGAGGAAACAGACTGCAATGATAACTAAAGGTAAGCCTATAGCTCGTCTAGTTGCTTCTAATAAAATTAATATACCTGTGGCCCCAATTATAAGTTCAACTGGAACTTTAAAACCAAATATTTCTTTTACTAAAAGGATGCCACCTCTATTTACTAAATCGTCATAGAAAAAATAAATATATAAGCAACTTAATGCCCCGGTTATGCTAATTATAATATCAATTGCTGAAATCTTTTTTCCCCTTACTGCTGGAAAAATTAAAAAAGCTAAAGTTAAAGCAAAACCTAAGTGAATTGCTCTTGCAGGTAATCCCTTAAACATTCCAAAATTAAACCAAAAAGGAAATGGAGAAGCATACCAAAGTTGAAAAAATGTCCAAAGAATAGCAATTCCAAAAACTATTTTTAAATGTACCCCAGATAAATTTCGAGTTGGAGATATATCTTCTTGAATTTTATCTTTAATCTTACTTTGAATGTTTTGATTCATTTTAATCAAGATACCTTATTCTAAAAAAAAAGGCCCAAGAAATATTGGGCCTTTTTTAATTTAACTAAAAAGTTGAATTACATTAATCCAGCTTCTTTGTAGTACTTAATTGCGCCTGGATGTAACGGAGCCGATAATCCATCAGCTATCATGTTTTTCTTTTCCAGTGGTCCAAAAGCAGGGTGTTGAGCTCTGAAATCATCAAAGTTTTCCATTACCGCTTTTGTTACTAAGTATACAAGCTCTTCAGAAACATTTGCGCTTGTAACAACAGTAGCTTTTACACCAAACGTTGTAGCGTCTTTTTTCTGATTTGAGTAAGTTCCTTTTGGAATAACTGCTTTAGCGTAATAGTCTGCTCCATCAATTAAACCTTGAACTGGTGCACCTGTTAAATTAATTGGGCTAGCTTTTGCTTTACAAGTAGCTGCTTGCTCCATAGCACCATTTGGAAATCCTACTGAATATCCAAATGCATCTATTTTGCCGTCGCAAAGAGCTTTTACTTGTTCAGACGAAGTAAGTTCAGTAGTTGCTTTGAACATACTCATATCTGCTCCCATAGCTTTCATTAATTCTTCCATAGTTCCTCTTTGACCAGAACCTGGGTTACCGATGTTTACTGTTTTTCCTTTTAGGCCTTTGAAATTTTTAATTCCAGATTTTTTACTTGCCCAAATTTGGAAAGGTTCGTTGTGAACAGAAAATACAGCTCTCAAATCGCTGAACTGTTTTCCTTCCCATTTGCTTGAACCGTTGTAAGCATGATACTGCCAGTCTGACTGAGCAACACCAAATTGAAACTCACCATCTTTGATTTGTCCAATATTGTAGTTTGATCCACCTGTTGAAGGTGCAGTACATCTATAAGCTTTAGCTGTACCTTTTTTTCTACCATGGTCAGCACTTATTGCTGATTTATGTAACATTTTACAAATAGCGTTACCTGTTTGGAAATAAACTCCAGTAGGTCCGCCTGTTCCTATTGTAAAGAACTCTGCTGATTTAGCGATTGATGTAATGGGGCTTGAAAAAGCAAACATTACTAGTACCGCTGAAATCAATGACATCATTTTTTTCATGTGTACTCCTCTTTTATTTATAATTAATTTAACTACGATATTTAATTGAGGTCAAAGAGATTCTTATAAATTTTTGGCCCAATTTGAGAGCTTAGTGGTGCCTTCAACTACATTTGGGGCATAGGTCTTGACCATTTCTTCACTAATAGAACTATAGTCTTTTACATTTTTAAAAAAGTTTACACCGTCAAAGTCTGTATAGCTTAATCTAGTAAGCATTTTTTTTGGTTTAAATCCAAAATCTGATCCGGGAAGCATTGCAACACCAGTCTCTTTTAATATTACATCACATAATTGAGCTGAAGTTTTAAATTTTTTATTTTTAAATTCAGGCATTAAATAAAAAGCTCCTTGAGGTGGATTTATTATAACTTTATTTGATTTAAGATTATTATAAACATAGTTTCCAACTGAATTAAGTATAGATCTTACTTTAAGTTTGTACTGCTCATAGTCACCTTCATAAGCTTCAACTGCAGCAAACTGGGTGGGTGTATTAACAGTTGAGTATGACTCACTCGCCAATGATTTTAAACTGTTTAAAAATTTTTTTGATCCCTTAGGGACTGCTAAAAATCCAAGTCTCCATCCACCTGCTCCACACCATTTGCTCAATCCACCACTTATGAATGTAGCCTCCGGATAAAATTCAGAAATAGAGTTGTAGCTATTGTCAAATGATAGATCCGTGTAAATTTCATCTGATAAAATTATTAATTTATATTTTTTTGCAACTTGAGCTAACTCTTTCAAATTTTTACAAATTGCACCAGATGGGTTGTTAGGTGAATTAATAATTAAGATAATATTTTTTCTTTTTCCAATTTTCTTTAATTTCTTTTCAAGTTCCCTTGCTGTTGGAAACCAATTGTTCTCTCTAGAAGTTTCTAGCCAATGAACTTTATTTGAACCAATTTGTGCTTGTGGTTCATAAGATACCCAGCTTGGGGCTGGAGTTAAAATTTCTCCATTAAATGTAACGTGCATTAACAACATAGCTTCTTTGGATCCTGGGGTAATTAATATATTGTCTTTTGAATATCTTACGCCTGTGTTTTTAAATAAATGATTTGAAATTTTCTCTCTAAGTTCAGGTAAACCTTGTATGGGTAAATACTGTTTTTTATGTGCATTAAGTTTTAACGTATCAACAACTCTTTCTGGAATTTGAAATGGTGATTGTCCAAAACCAAATCTGTAAATCTTTTTACCAGATTTAATCAATTCTTTTGATTTTTCGTTAATTGCTAAAGTAGAGGACTCTTTTAATTTTAAAATATTTTTTTTAACTTTTGACGTCATCTAAACAACTTACCTATACGGGGACTGCCCATTAAAAGTCAAATCAAATGTTTAAATAGGAACATTTGACAAATTGATTCGGTCATGTTTTAATCTTACTTTGTTCTCAACTTTGATCTACATATAGTATAAAAAATATTAGCTTACACAAAAAATGAAAAAACAATCAGATAGGATAATTGCGCTACTCGGACCTACAAACACGGGTAAAACTTATGTGGCTATAGAAAAAATGCTTAAGTACGAGTCTGGTATTTTTGGATTGCCTTTGCGACTTCTAGCTAGGGAAGTTTATGATAAATGTGTTGATAAAGTTGGTATCGAAAAAGTAGCATTAATAACAGGTGAAGAAAAAATAATACCTAGCACTGCAAACTATTTTATTTGCACAGTAGAGTCTATGCCGAAAGATAAAGAAGTTGATTTTGTTGCTATTGATGAAATTCAAATGTGCGCAGATAGAGAGAGAGGTCATATATTCACTCAAAGATTATTAGAGTCACGAGGGAATAAACTTACAATGTTTTTAGGATCACAAGTAATGGAAAATATTATTAAAGAATTAGTTGGCAATGTGGAATTTGAAAAAAAGGAAAGATACTCTAAATTAAGCTATTCAGGAGTAAAAAAAATTTCAAGATTAGATAGAAAAGTAGCAGTTATAGCTTTCTCTATTGAGGAAGTTTATGCAATAGCAGAGTTAGTGAGACGACAAAAAGGTGGGGCAGCCGTAATAATGGGCTCATTGAGTCCTAAAACAAGAAATTCCCAAGTAGGTTTGTATCAGTCAGGAGATGTTGATTACTTAATCGCAACAGATGCAATTGGTATGGGGTTAAACATGGATATAAATGAAATTTATTTCTCAAATTTAAAAAAATTTGATGGAAAAAAAACTAGAAGACTAAACTTAGTTGAAATGTCTCAAATTGCAGGAAGGGCTGGACGATATAAAAACGATGGTGGATTTGGAACAACTGGTGAATGTGAAACATTAAACTCGGACGAGATCGAAAAAATTGAAAAACACCATTTGCCTGACACTAAAACAATTTATTGGAGAAACTCTAATCTAGATTTCAAGAATCCTGAAAATCTAATTTCCTCACTAGAGCTTAAACCAAATAAAAAAAATTTATTAAGAACTAATGACTCACTTGACGAAAGCGTATTAAGATTTTTTCTTAAAAAGGGAGCAAATAATATAATTTACCACAAAAATTTAGAAATTCTTTGGGAATGTTGTCAGATACCTGATTTTGAAAAAAAAGCATATGGCCAGCATATAAATGTAGTTGATAAAGTTTTTCAGTTTTTAACAACAAGGAGAAGAAGAATTCCAAGCACTTTTATGAAAGAACAGCTTAAAGGTTTAGAAAAAGATCATGGTAATGTAGATTTGCTCTCTCACAGACTTTCGAATGTAAGAACTTGGTCTTATGTAGCTAATAAAAAAAATTGGGTTGAAAACTCTGATTATTGGGTTCAGCTTACTAAGAGTATAGAAGATAAACTCTCAGATAAACTTCACGATGAATTAACAAAAAGTTTTATTGACAAAAAAATTAGTATCCTCTCACGAAGTCTAAAACAAGACCTTGTATTAAATACTGAAATTAATGATGATAATAAAATCTATATTGATAGTCAGCTTGTAGGTGAGCTTAAAGGACTTAAATTTTTAATTGAAGTTACATCAAAGACGCTCGATACAGATATAAAGTCAATCAGAAAAGCTGCAAGAAAAGGTGTTGAAAAAGAGCTAATGAAAAGGGTTGAGCAGATACTTGAAAAAGCAGAAATTGATTTAAATAATGATAGTAAAATTATTTGGAGAAATAATCCAATTGCAAGATTAAAAAAAGGGAATAATTACCTAAATCCTGAAATAGAAATTATTGCAGATGAATCTTTAAATAATGATTCAAAATCGAAATTAATGAAATTTTTAAATAATTGGCTGGCTAAATATATCAATGAAGTATTGGGTGACCTTGTACTTTTAACGAAACATAAGATTACAAATCAGTTTCTTAGAGGCTTAGTTTTTCAACTTTACGAAAATAACGGTGTCATAAAAAGAAACGATGTTGATAAAATTGTAAAATCTATTCCAGCGGAAGAAAGAAAAAAGCTGTGGGGCATGGGAATTAAAATAGGAAGATATCATATCTATTTACCTAAAATGCTTAAACCAAAAGCAGTAGAATTCAGAATAAATTTATGGAAAATATTTCACAATTTCTCTGATAAAAATACAATACCAAAGTCTGGTTTAAATTTTTTATGTAATGTTGAATATGAAAAAAACTTCCTTTTATTATGCGGTTTTGAAAAATTTCGAGAATTTTACGTTAGAATAGATATTTTAGAAAAATTATTTTTAAAAATAATAGAGAATACAAAAGACAAAAAATTTAAAATTAACTCGGAAATGATGAATTTATTGGGTTGTTCTAAAGAAAATTTTTACAAATTGATGAGTTATATGAACTATAAAAAGGATAAAGTGGAGGATACTTATATTTTTCTGGGAGAAAAGAAGAAAAAAAAGAAAATAATACGATTTGACAAAAAAGAGAATCCATTTAAAAAACTACTTTCTTTAAACTTAAATAAATGACTAAAATAGATAAAGAGAGTGTTATTGGAATTACTGCTTTGTTAGTGCATGCAGCAAATATTGATGAAATTTATTCAGATCATGAGAAAAATTTAATTAAAAATTTTATAAAATCTTATTTAAAAGATGAAGACGCGAATGAAATTTTAAAAAAAGCTGAAGATATAGAACACAATTCAAATCAACTTTTAAATTACACAAATATTATCAAACAGAATTCTATTAATTTAAAGAAGGATATTGTTGAACATCTTTGGAAAGTTATAATTTCAGATGATTCTATTGATCAATATGAAGCTAATTTAATGCGAAGAATTTGTGGTTTGATTTATTTTCCTGATAAAGAGTGTGCTGAAATAAAACTAAAATTACTAAATTTAAAATGACTTATATTGTAAAAGACGAATGTATTAAATGTAAACTTACTGATTGTGTCGAAGTCTGTCCGGTAGATTGTTTTTATGAGGGCGAAAACATGTTAGTTATTAATCCAGATGAATGTATAGATTGTGGTGTTTGCGAACCTGAGTGCCCGATAGATGCAATAAAAGCTGACACAGATGATAATGTGAACGACAAAGAAAAATGGTTGTTGCTAAACAAAAAGTTTTCTGCAATATGGCCTAATATTTCTAAAAAAAAAGAGCCAATGAAAGATCACGAAAAATATAAAAATATGAAAAATAAATTTGACAAACATTTTTCTGAAAAACCTGGAAGTTAAAATTATGGCTAGAAAGAAAAAAACAAAAAAAACAAAAAAAATCAAAAAAACAAAAATCCTAAAAAAAAACAAGAGTAAAACACCTGCTAAAATAATTGAAAAAAAAAGTGTATCCCAAAATCCTGATGAGAAGCCTGAGATTAAAAAAATTAAAAAACAAGCTACAGAAAAAAAGGCTTACAATTTGAAAGATTTCGTTGTTTACCCAAAACACGGTGTTGGAAAAATTACAGCAATTGAAAAAGCTACTATTGGAGATATTGATATTCAGTTTTATAAAATTCTGGTTGAGAAAGAAAAATTAACCTTAACAGTACCAATAAATCAACAATCAAAATTAAGACCAATAGCTTCTATTAGTCAAATTAATAAGTGTATTTCCATTTTGAAATCTAAGCCTAAAATAAAAAGAACAATGTGGAGTAGAAGGGCTCAAGAGTACGAACAAAAAATTAATTCTGGTAAAATATATGAATTAGCTGAGGTCGTTAAAGATTTAAACAAAAATACTGATATTATAGCCGATCAATCTTACTCGGAAAGACAATTATTTGAAAAAGCTTATGATAGACTTAAATCTGAGTTTGAGGCAGTTCTTAAAATTAATCCTGAAGATGTACAGAAAAAAATGGATAAAGCTTTGGGTAGAATAAAAATATCTGAAGTTGCAGAATAAAAAAACGCCCTTCTTAAAAATTTAAAAAGGGCGTTTAGTTAAAGAGAAAACTATCTTCTTTTTCTTCTTCTTTTTTTAGCTTTCTTTTTAGTTTTCTTTTTAGCTTTTTTTCTTCTTTTAGCCATCTTTTCTCCCTTGTTTTAAAACAAATCTTAATGATTCGTTTGTTAATTAAACATTAATTATTAAAAGATTCATGTCAAACATAAATTAATTTGCAAAATTGATTCAAAATTTTAATTTTTAAATTAATTTAAATTTTTTTAAAAAATTAAAAAAAGTTAGTAATATCAATGTTTTTTTAAGCAAATTAAATAAGTTTAAAATTAATTTTTAGTAAAGATTTTCTAGTTGTTGTTTATAATTTTTAATTATTTCTTTTCTTTTTAACTTTAAAGTTGGTGTAAGCATTCCGTTTTCAATTGTAAACTCTTCGTTTATTAAGACAAATTTTTTAATTTTTTCTATTAGTGTTAAACTTTTGTTTATATTTTCAATTATAAGTTTTATTTTTTCTTTATTAATATCTTTTTCACTTACAATTAATGCAACTAAATAGTTTTTTTTATCTCCATATACAAAAGATTGTTTAATATTTTCATTTAAACATAAAATGTTTTCTACTTTACTAGGGGAAATATTATCTCCACCAAGATTTACGATAATATCTTTTTTTCTATCTGTAATTTTTAAATAATTATTATTATCAAGTTCCCCTATATCCCCAGTATGAAGCCATCCATCTTTTATCACTTTTTCCGTCTCCTCTTTTAAATTCCAATATCCCAACATAACGTTTTCACCCTTTATAAGAATTTCTCCATCTTCTGCTATTTTTACTTTATTAGTCCTAAATGGAGGTCCTACTGATTCGACCTTGACTAAATCTGGTAAATTGCAGCTGACTACCGGAGAGGCTTCGGTTAAACCATATCCTTGTAGGGTTGGTAATCCAATAGCATTTAAAAATTCTCCAATATTTTGATCTAAAGCCCCACCTCCGGATACAAAAGCTTGTAGATTACCGCCAAACTGATTTCTGATTTTTTTTCTTACTAAATTTTCACACAAAAAATTAGTAATTTTTTCACTAAATTTCAATTTCTCTTTTTTTAGTATTTTTTTACCTAAATTTAAAGTTTGATTTATTAGTTTTCTTTTAAACCCAGATTGCTTCTCAAAATTCATATTTATTTTTGTAAAAAGATTTTGATAAAATCTAGGGACAGCTGTCATGATTGTAGGTTTTGCAAATCCCATATTAGAAATCAGTTTTTCCAAACTTTCAGCATAAAAAACTTTTGCTCCAACAATAATTTGTATAAATTGAACTGTGTGCTCATAAGAATGTGATAAAGGTAACCAAGTTAAAAATACTGGATCTTTTTTTTTAATTAAAATTTCTAATAATTCAACTGCACCCTCGCAATTAGATAAAATGCCACCATGACTTAAAACAACTCCTTTAGGGTTCCCAGAAGTACCTGATGTATAAATTATACAGGCAGGCATATTCCGTTTTAAATCATTATTGAATATTTTTTCATTAATTTCTTCATTTAAAATTTCTTTAATCAATAAACTATCTGTATCTATTCTTTCAAAAGATATTATTTTTTTAACATCACTATTTATGAAGTTTTTAATTTTATTAAATTGATCTTGATTTGATACAAATATCAACGAGGGCTTACAATCATTTAAAATATATTCATAATCGTTTGCAGAATAAGTTGTAAAAATAGGAACTGAAATACCTCCTGCATTCATAATAGCGATATCGGTCATTAACCAATATGGTCTATTCTCAGAAAGTATTAAGCATCTATCACCTGGTTGTATTAACGATTTAATTTTTACGGTAAGTTTATAAATTCTTTTAGTTACATCTTCCCAATTATAAGTTTGTTTGTCAGGTTTAAGCCATTTTAAAAATGGTCTTTTACCCTCAACTTCCTCTGCTTTTTTAAAGTAAAGTTCAACTAAACTATTTAATTTACTTATATCCATAACTTGGTGGGCGAAGAGAGACTCGAACTCTCAAGGTATTGCTACCACCGGATTTTGAGTCCGGCGCGTCTACCAGTTCCACCATTCGCCCTTTTTTTTAATAATCTAATTGATTTTTCTTACTATTAGAACAAAAATAATAGAGGTACAAAACATCACTAAAGCATAGGCTGCTGTTGGTACCATAAATACAATATCATCAAATAATTGTGATGTTACAAACACTGCTAGAGTTCCGTTTTGTAAGCCACATTCTAATGAAATACATTTTCTTTGTGCTATTCCTGATGTCAAATATTTTGCAACATAATATCCTACGAAAATCATAGTCATATTTAAAATGAAAGCTATTAAACCTGCTCTAGTAATATAAGAAACAATTCTGTCCCATTCCTCTACCCAAATTGCAATAAATACTATTAAGAATAAAATTACCGATAATCTTTGGATAATAAGTGTTTTGGAAATAATAAAATTAGTCATTAGACTTCTAACAATCATTCCAAAAATAACAGGAACAGTTACTACAAAAAACATTTTTAATGCTATATTAAGCATTGATATATTTTTTGCTGTTTCAATCCCTAAAAATTCAGCTGAATTAAAGACTATAAATGGAACAATTAAAATACTTAATAAACTGACAATCGCTGTCAAACTGACTGATAGAGCAACATCTCCATCGGCAAACTTAGTAAGAATATTAGAAGTTACTCCTCCTGGTGCTGCAGCTATTACCATAACTCCTAAAGCTATTTCTGGTGGAAGTGAAATAATATTAATTAAAATAAAAGCAATTATTGGAAGCAAAATAACCTGACATAAAAAACCTACTAAGAAGTCTCTTGGATTTTTTAAGACCCTTGTAAAATCACCAGTCGTTAAGCCAAGACCTAAACCGAACATAATTATGGCAAGACATACGGGTGCTATTGTAGTTACGATTTCCATAGTTTAATGAGCTCCTATTCTACTTTAAAGGAAGAGTTTTTCATGAGGTCGAAAATTGTAGTTACAAAACCAGCTTTATGCTTTTGGTTATGCATGTAGTTTTCTTCAAAGGATTTGATATTTTTGGGAGATGGTAAAAGCATATATTCTAGCTTTTTATTTTTCATGACTAATTTTTGTTTTAAAAGGTATTTTAATTTTCTAATCACCGTTGCTCTTGGTATAGTTGAAATTTCAGAGATAGAAGATGCATTTATTCCATTTTTAGGAGTATGTCTTAAAAGGTGCAAATATAGGTCTGCATAAGTTCTTGGGTCCTCGATAACTCTGCTTTTTACTTGTTTTGAAAAATCTGTAAATTGTGAAATACCTATTGATCCCCATACATTCCAAGTTTCTAAATCACCAAAAAAAGATCTATGTCTTACTAAGAAAGGAATTTGTAATCTAAACCAATGCTGCCAACATATTGTAAAATATTCATCAATAAATTTCTCGATTTCCTCTTTACTATATGATCTTCCAAACCAAGACTCTTTGGAGAGAATTTGACTAGTTTTTTCTAAAAAATTAGCCATCATTTTTTTAGAATTCGCTGGTCTTTGAAGTTTACTTATTATGTTATTAAAATAAATTGATTTTCCTTTTCTAAATATAATATTTTGATTTTGTAAAAAATTCACTTTTCTTCTAATTGTTTCCTTTGGTATGTTAAGTTCTTTTGAAATCTCGATTAAGTTAATTTTTTCAATTACTAATTCATTTTTTTCATAAAACTCAATGTATGAAAGATATTGAAAACGATCGGAATATTTTTGAAAAACAGTGTTTACTAAATAGACCAAAACTAAGTAACTGTCATAATCTTTGAAGGTATTATAAGCGTTATTACACCATGATTGCTGTAATTTAAACCACAAGGTTACTGTTTCGTTAGAGTGCTGGGACAAAACATCATAAACACTTTCAGAATTAAGAGTTTTGAATGATTTATTTTCGAGTGAAGGCTTCTTCTTTAAATGCTCATAAATTTTAACCGTTTTTAAATCTATTGGCTTAGACATTTATTTTTTCCACGTTACACTTTGATTGATTAAAATAGCCATTAAAATCCAAATAATAAATGTTCCTTCCGGTGAAAAACCGTAATCAGCGCCAAACATTCCTGCAACTATAACGATTGAGTAAATAGCAAATGTAGATAATATTAAACTTGCCAGATACCTTAGGATTGTGCATTTTAAATTCATGATTTTGAAAAAATTATACGATAGATGCGTCGAGCTTGCTAGACATAAATTTTCAAAGCCATTATTAGGTTTTATAGCATTTATTGAAAGTTTCTTTTTTCCGGTTCCGCCAGATTTAATGATTATTCCAATGGTAGTGGCAAAGAGAGAAGATTATCTGAAGATATTTCTTATAGCTACAACAGGATCAGTATTAGGTGGTTTATTTGGATATATGTTGGGTGTTTTCTTTTTAGATGCATCAATGATCATTATTGAATTTTATGGTTACGAAGAAAAAGTTTTTGAGATGCAAGATAAGATGTCTACAAAAGGTGGGTTTTTAGCTTGGCTAGGAATTATGTTTTTAGCTGGTTTTACTCCTCTTCCTTTTAAAGTTTTTACTATTACTAGTGGAGTGATTGCCTATAATCTGCCGGTCTTTTTCTTTATTTGTTTATTCACTAGAGGGCTAAGATTTTTCTTAGTTTCTTATTTAACATTTCTTTTTGGAAAAAAATTTGGTGAATTCATCGAAAAAAGAGGTGCGCTATGGTTTACTTTGACTGGAGTCTTTATTGTAGTTTTAGCTGTAGTGCTTTATATAATTTTCACTTAATGTTGAATAATAATAGGATCATTTTAAATAGTATTTTGGCTTTTAGCATTTTGTCTTTAGCTATAGCTTATTTTATTCAATATATATTAGGACACGAACCTTGCAATTTGTGTTTGATTGAGAGAATTCCTTATTTAGGGTCTTTGGTACTTATTTCATTAATATTCATAATCAATAAATTTGAAAAATTAATTGCTGGGATTGTGCTTTTACTTTTTGTTTTTGGCTCTGTAGTTTCTTTTTACCATGTAGGAATTGAACAAGGACTTTTTAGTGAGTCTTTAGTATGCGATTCGGGTGCATCTAATATAGATATGTCTAAAAAAGAGTTGCTAAAACAGCTACAAAATAAAACTCCAGTAAGCTGTAAAGACGTGACTTTTAGGTTTTTTGGGCTTTCTCTTGCTACAATAAATACAGTTATATCGATACTACTAAGTGGTATTATGATTAAAGTAATTAAAAATTATGGAAAAAACTAATAAAAAAACTTTAGAAGAAATTATTAGAGTAGATCATGCTGGAGAACGTGGTGCTATTAAAATCTATGAAGGCCAGTTACTTGCTTTAAAAACCTTCAAACAAAATGCTTCTTTAAAAAGAAAGATTGAAGAAATGAAAGAACATGAGAGAGAGCATTACGAATACTTTGATAATGAAATTAAAAAGAGAAATATACAACCAACTAAACTTTTACCTCTCTGGGATTTAATGGGAGTTACTTTAGGTTTTGGAACTGCGATGCTTGGTGAGAGAGCGGCTATGTTATGTACTGCTTCAGTTGAAGAAGTAATTGATGGTCATTACAAAGATCAAACTTTCAAACTTGGCAAAGATGAGGAAGAGTTAAAAAAGAAAATTATGAAATTTAGGCAAGATGAGCTTGATCATAAAGATATAGCTTACGATAATGGTGCAACAAAAAAAGGTTTATTTGGAGTGTTAGACAAAGTGATCAAAACCTCCTCAAGAATAGCTATTACAATTTCTGAAAAAATTTAATTAAGGTTCTAACTCGATATCCCAATAAAGATAATCCATCCAGCTTTCGTGCAAAAAGTTTGGTGGAAAGTTTCTACCATTTCTGTGTAAATCTTCTAAAGTTGGAGCGTATGGTTTGTTAGTCAGTTTTAAGTCACAATCTTTATAAAGTTTTCCACCTTTTTTAACATTACAACTTGAGCAAGCTGTAACCACATTGTTCCAATCTGTTAGACCGCCTTTGGATTTTGGAAGAAGATGATCAAAAGTTAAATCTTTTTTATCTCCACAATATTGACAAGTAAACTTGTCTCTTAAAAAAACATTGAATCTTGTGAAGTTTGGATTTTTTGATGGTTGAATGAAATTTTTTAAAGCTATTACACTCGGTAAATGCATTTCAAAAGATGGACTTCTAATTTTTCTTTTGTAATTTGAAACGATACTTACTCTATCTAAGAAAACTGATTTGACTGCATCTTGCCAACACCAAATAGAAAGCGGATAATAACTTAAAGGTCTAAAATCAGCATTTAGAACTAATGCTGGACACTTTTCTAATGGAACTTTATCTGCAGAAGAAATAATCATACTTAAAGCTAACTGATAAGAAAAATTTTATCAAGTTATTATTATGTAACAGGTAAAATTGTTATAAATTAAAATGTTTTTTAATGAACTGAAGACCCAAACTTGACCCTTCAGTAGGTATACGATGTTCACAGTGTTTAAAGATTTTCGTTTCGATTTTGTAATTATTTTTTCCAAAAAATTCTATAGCTTCAAGAAGAGATTCTATTGGAACAACTTGATCAAGATCACCATGCATTAAAATAATATTAGGTCTAGAAACCATATTTTTGGAGAGGTGATCTGTACTAATAATTCTTCCTGAATATCCGACAATAGAATTAACAGTGTCTTTTCTCTTTATTCCAGTTTGTAAAGTTATCATGCAACCTTGGCTAAAACCTCCGATGATAATTTTATTTGCTTTTAGATCATATTTTTCCTTAACTTCATCTATTAATTTATTTAGTTTATTTTCAGCTACCAAAGATTTTGATAAAATTTGTTCAGGGCTTTGATCCATTAAGTCAAACCATTGAAATCCTGTTGGGCTTGCTGCACATTTTTCAGGAGCGTCTGGGCAAATTATAATAGTGTCTGGCAAATGCGCTCTCCAGTAACTGGCTAAAATTGAAATGTCTTTACCATCTCCACCATATCCGTGGCAAAGAATTACTGCATTCTTTGGTTTTTCTTTAGAAAGTGGCTCTAAAATAATTGTATTTAATGAAAAGGTCATATAGATAAATTATCAATGTCAGAATTTTTATTTAACTTTATAGGATTCACTTTATTAGGTGCTGTTGCCATAGTTTTAATAATGGGTATTTATACTTTATTTAAAGGTGGAAATACTAGTAAAAAATATTCAAATAAACTAATGCAGTTAAGAGTGTTGTTGCAATTTATTGCAATTATAGTTTTAGTTTTGCTTGCTTATTTTTTTAAAGACTAAATATACTTTTTTAAAAGGTTAATAAATTCATCACTAGCGAAATCAATTTCACCAATTACTTTTCCGATTTCTTTTCCTTCTTTATTAATCAATATGCTTGTTGGTAAGCCTCTTAATTTAAACCCTTTGACTAATCTTAATTCAGGATCATAATAAGTTTTAAGATCTTTTACTCCTATATCTTTGAAAAATTTATCTACTTTAATATTATCAGGTTTTTCCATGTTCACTGCAAAAATATCGATTTCTGGTAGCTTGGCACCTAGTTTTTCTAAAGACGGCATTTCTTTTCGACACGGTGCACACCATGTAGCCCAAAAATTAATTATCATGATCTTGCCTCTTTTGTTGATTAAATCAACGTCTTGAAGATTTGAGTCTTTGAATTTTAGTTCGCTAATAATTTGAGGTTTTTCATGAATAATAACGTTTTTTGGAAAGTCTTCTACTCCAATAAGATTTTGGCTTAGAAGTGATAGAACTATTATGTGAATATAGCTTTTAAAAGATTTACTAATTTTCATATTAATTTAAATTGTAAATAACATAGTAAAATGAAAAATAAAACTGTTTGGTCGAATAGATTAAAGGGAAAGACATCACTTTCTTTACAAAAAATAGGCTCATCAATAAGTGTTGATAAAAGACTATATGAGCAAGACATAGCTGCATCTATTGTTCATACCAAAATGTTGGTTAAACAAAAGATTATTAGTGGAAAGGATGGGTCTAAAATTATCATTGGTCTTAAAAAAATTAAATCGCAGATTGATAAAGGAAAGTTTAAATTTCAAGAAAGATTTGAAGATTTACATTTGAATATAGAAAAAAAATTATTTGAATTAATTGGTCCTTCGGCAGGCTATTTGCACACAGCGAGATCAAGAAATGATCAAGTTGTTACAGATTTTAAATTATGGATTAAAAAGTCATCAAAAGAGACTATAGGTAACATTAATTCTTTAATGAGAGTTTTGATCAAAAAGGCAGAGATAAATGTTGATACTGTAATGCCTGGCTTAACACATCTCAAAAATGCTCAACCTATTTCATTTGCGCATTATCTTCTCTCTTATTTTGAGATGTTTAAAAGAGACATAAAAAGATTTGAAAATAATATAAAACTTTTAGATGAGTGCCCATTAGGCTCAGCTGCGCTTGCGGGTACTTCTTATAAAATAGATAGAAATTATACAGCAAAACAACTCGGTTTTAAGAAACCAACTGATAATTCAATAGACTCGGTTGCTGATAGAGATTTTGCAATAGATTTTTTATATGCTTCTGCTTTATGTGCAATGCATTTATCAAGATTAGCAGAAGATTTTATAATTTTTAATTCAAATGCATTTAATTTGATTTCATTTGATGACAGCATGTTAACTGGCTCATCGATTATGCCGCAAAAGAAAAATCCTGACCCAGCTGAACTGATCAGAGGAAGAGTTGGTTTAAACTATGGCAACTTAAGTTCGATGCTTACTATAATGAAGGGACTTCCAATGTCTTATTTCAAGGATCTTCAAGATGATAAAAAACTTGTCTTTGATGGATTTGATGCTTTGAGTGATACCTTGGTTATGAGTCTAGAGTTAGTGAATTCAGTAAAACCTAATAAAAAAAATATGCTAAAAATGGCCAATGAAGGTTTTACTACTGCTACTGATTTTGCTGATTATTTAGTTAAGGAAAAAAACCTCACTTTTAGAGAGTCTTACGCAGTTGCAGCAAAATTAGTGAATTACGCTGAAAAGAAAAATAAATTGCTATCTGATCTATCTTTACAAGAAATAATGAAAATTTATAAAAATTTAGATAAAAATGTTCTAAAAATATTTGATGTAAATAATTCAATGAACTCAAAAAGATCCCATGGAGGAACTTCTACTGTAAATGTTAAAGCAATGATTAAAAAATATAAAAAGGAAGTAAAATGAAGATATTAGTATTAATATGTATGATAATTTTAACTCTATCTGGATGTGGAAAGAAATCAGAGCCAAAATATCAAGGAAAATTTAATCATATAAATATAATTTTATAATCTTATGCAAAATTTAAGATATGTAGGTAAAAATTTATTTCTGGAGCGAGTATCTATCCAAAATTTTTTAAAGAAACATAAGACTCCATTTTATATATATTCTGAAAATCAAATAATTTCTAATTATTCAAATTTTATGAAAACATTTAAAAAAACTAATCCTTTAATATGTTTTGCTGCAAAATCTAATAGCAATACAAATATTTTAAGAATTTTGGGTAAACTTGGTGCTGGAGCTGATGTTGTATCAGGCGGAGAACTATTAAAGGTTCTTAAAGCAGGTATTAAACCAAAAAAAATTGTTTTTTCGGGGGTTGGTAAGACAGAGGAAGAGTTAAAAATTGCAATTAATAAAAAAATTTTATTAATCAATTGCGAGTCCGAAAGTGAAGCAAAGTTAGTTAACACATTGGCAAAAAAATTAAGAAAAAAAGTTTCTATTGGCTTCAGATTAAATCCAAACGTTGATGCAAAAACGCATCAAAATATATCTACTGGTAAAGCAGATAACAAATTCGGTTTATCAATAAAAAATTTTAAATCTTTTTTGAGGGTAATAAATAAATTCAAAAATATTAAGCTTGAAGCGCTAAGTGTTCATATAGGAAGCCAAATTTTAAATGATGGGCCATTCAAAAAGACACTTAATGTAATGAATAAGTTAATTAAAGAATTAAAGTTAAATTTAAAATATGTCGATTTAGGCGGAGGTTTTGGAATTAATTATAGTGATATTGAAAAGCCAATAAATCTAAATAACTACGCGAAATTAGTAAATAATTTTGCAACGAGACTAAAATGTAAAATTATTTTTGAGCCAGGTCGATCCATAATTGGAAACACGGGATTGCTTGTCAGCAAAGTTCAATTTATAAAAAAAGGGCTCAATAAATACTTTATAATTTTAGATGCAGGCATGAACGATTTTATGCGACCAGCTTTATATGATGCATTCCATAAAATTATTCCCATAACTAAAAATTCATCTAAAATGCAAAATACAATAGAATTTGTAGGTCCAATTTGTGAAAGCACTTGTAAATTTGGGGTTTATAGGAAATATCAAAAATTGATTGAAAATGACTTTGTAGCAATTACAAATGTTGGTGCATACGGCTCATCATTGTCATCGAATTATAATACTAGACCTTTGATCGCTGAAATTTTAATCAAAAAAAACAAATTTAAATATATAAGAAGAAAACAAAATTTGCTTAAATTGATAAATTCTTAATGCAGTTTATTAAATCCTTAATTTTTAATATCTTCTTGTATTGTGGACTTATTCTAATTTTCATATTAGCCATACCAACATTAATTCTTCCTGATAGATTTACGATTTTTTTTGGAAGGCTATCAGCTAAATACATTGTTTTAATTTTAAAACTTGTATTGAATACTAAAGTAATTATTCATGGAGAAGAAAACTTAAAAAAATTAGATCAATTTTTTGTTGCCTCTGCCCATCAATCAATGTTTGAGACTTTTGCCTTGCAAATCCCGCTAAACGGTCCAATTTTTATTTTAAAAAAAGAACTTTTAAATATTCCTTTATTTGGTTGGTATCTAAGAAAAATTGGTTCTATTGCGATCATAAGAGAAACTACTACTAAAGAAAACTTAAATTTTTTTGATAAAGTAAAAGAAAGATTAGAGAAAAATAAAAGACCACTGTTAATATTCCCCCAAGGGACACGAGTAAAATTAGATGAACAGCCTCCCTTTAAAAAAGGAGTTGGACGAATTTACAAAACATTAAATTTACCATGTATTCCAGTTGCATTAAATACAGGAAAAGTCTGGCCAAAAAATAGTTTTATGAAATTCTCAGGAGATATACATATTTCATTTCTAGATCCTATTATGCCTGGTAAAGACAATGATGAGTTTATAAAAGAAATTGAAAATAAGATTTATACTGAAATAAAAAAATACTATTGATTATTTTCTTCCAAAATCTGGCTTCTCTGTATCTTGCCCTGCTTCAATAATTTCTTTTCTCACTTTTTTAGTTGATGAAAATATTTCCAAAAGTTTTTTACTATCTTTATTTTTGATAGCGCTTTTGATTTCATCAAGATTTTTAGAATAGTTATCTAAAACTTTTAAAATGTTCTCACTGTTATCAAAAAAAATATCTTTCCACATCAAAGGATCTGAAGCGGCAATCCTGGTAAAATCTCTTAATCCACCTGCACTATATTGAATCACATCATTTTTAAACTTGTCTTCATTGTTTATCGCAGTTCTTACAATACTGTAAGCTACTGCATGTGGAAGGTGGCTTGTTAAGGACAATACATAGTCATGGTCTTCAAATGACATGATTTTAACCTTACTACCTAGTTTAGACCAAAATTTTTTCAGATTTTCTATTTTATCTTTAGCAACTTGATTGGCAGCTGAAAGAATGCACCATCTATTTTCAAATAAACTTGAAAATCCTGCGTCAGGACCGCTGTGCTCTGTTCCAGCTATTGGGTGTGAAGCTATCCAACTAATATTTTTAAGTCCTAAATTGTTTACAATTTTATTGACCTCTTTTTTAGCTGAACCAGTATCAGTAAGAATAGAGCCTTCTTTCAAATTTGACTTTATCGAAAGCAAAATTTCTTTGTAACTACTTAATGGTGCAGAAATAATTATCAGATCTGCATCTTTTGTAGCCTCTGAGACATCAGAACAAATATTTACTGAAAAATTTTTTTTTAAATATTCTATGACTTGATTGGACTTGTCGAAAACACTTATTTTTGATGCTAATTTTTTTTCCTCTACTGCTCTTAGAATTGAAGAGCCAATCAGTCCGCAACCTATTATACTTAATTTACCGAACATTTAAAATTTTTCTCATTTTTTTTATTAATGCAATATTCTCTGATGTTGTCCCAATGGTTATACGTAAAGAATTTTTAATTCCATAAACATCCATTTTACGAACCAGTATTCCAGATTTCGCAAGTAATCTAAAAACTTTATCAGAGTTTATCTTCACTTTATCGAATTTTACCAATAAGAAATTAGTAAAACTTTTATTTGTTTCTATTCTCATTTTTTTAAACTCAGAAAACAATTTTTTACTCCACTTATTTACATGTTTTATTTCTTTATTAAGCCATGAACTGTCATTTACTGCCGCAGAGGCTGCAAATAAGGCCGGTCTACTCACATTGAAAGGTGGCTTAACCTTATTTAATGCAGAAATAATTTCTTTTGACCCATATCCCCAACCAACTCTGAGTCCTGCTAAACCATATATTTTTGAAAAGGTTCTTGTCATAATCACATTTTTAAAATTTGTAAAAGTTCTTAAACCAGACAAATAATCTTTTTGTTTTACATACTCAAAATAAGCGTCATCTAATACTAATAGAATATTGCTTCTCAATTTTTTTCTTAAAAATAGTAATTCTTTTTTTGAGATGTATGTTCCAGTTGGATTATTTGGGTTAGCTAAGAAAACAATTTTGGTTTTCCCTGTAACTTTTTTTAGTATATCTTTAATTGAAGCAGTGAAATTATTTTCTTTTGAGTAAATAACTTTTGCTCCGCTCATCCTACTGTAAATTCTGTAAATTATAAAACTAAACTTAGGGACTATAACTTCATCTCCTTTTTTTAAGAACGATTTACATATTAGTTCAAATATTTGATCGGAGCCTGATCCTAAGATTATTCTATTTTTATCAATCTTAAATTTATTAGCCAAAGTATTTCTTAAAAAGGTTCCGTCAGAGTCAGGGTATCTTGCAAAGTTTTTTGAAACTTCTAAGTATTGTTTTCTTGCCTTAGGGCTGGGGCCAAGAGCAGACTCATTAGCTGATAATTTAATCTTTGCTAATTTACTCTTGAATAAACTCATTCCAGCTACATATTTCTCTGCAACAATGTTATTTGGTTTCGGAAATCTCATTTATTTAATGTATTATCTAAATTGTTTAAGTTTTTCTATAGCTCTTTATCGTATATAAAATTGACAAGTTTGTGATGATTTAGTAAACATTACTCGCGCTGATTTAACCATATTGCAAGCGCATAATAAATGTAGCTAAAAAGGGGACGCCCAGTTTAGCTGGGCTTTTTTTTTGGATGAATATAAAACTTGAGAATATAAAGAAATTAGAGGTTACCAATCCGCTTAAATTAGACTGTGGAAAAACTATAAAAGATTTTCCTCTCGCTTACGAAACTTATGGAAAATTGAATGATAACAAAGATAATGCAATACTTGTGTTTCATGCGTTAACAGGAGATCAGTTCGTGACTGGGACTAATCCTATTACTAATAAAGAGGGATGGTGGATCACAGCAGTGGGTCCAGGAAAGGCGATAGATACAAACAAATATTTTGTTATTTGTGCAAATGTGATTGGAGGGTGTATGGGTTCTTTAGGTCCGAAAGATATTAATCCGGAAACAAAAAAACCTTACGGATTAGATTTTCCAGTTATAACAATTAAAGATATGGTTAGAGCTCAGGAGTCATTACTTGAATATCTTGGAATTAAGAAACTTTTATGTGCTACTGGGGGTTCAATGGGTGGAATGCAACTTTTACAATTTTGTGCAACATTTCCAGATAAAGCTTTTTCAGCTGTTCCAATTGCTTGTAGCTCAAGTCATAGTGCTCAAAATATTGCCCTTAATGAATTAGCTCGTCAAGCAATTATGGCAGATCCTGTATGGGACAATGGAAAATATGTTTTAAAAAACGTTCAACCCAAAAATGGCTTAGCAGTCGCTAGAATGGTGGGGCATATAAGTTATTTATCCGAAAAAGGTATGCAGGAAAAATTTGGAAGAAAATTACAAGAAAAGGCAGATTATGAATTTAGTTTTAATGCTGACTTCCAGGTTGAAAGTTATTTGAGACATCAAGGATATGCATTTGTTGAAAGGTTTGATGCAAACTCAGTGTTATATATAACCAGAGCAATGGATTATTTTGATCTTTCAAAGCAATTTAAAGGAGGTTTAGTAGAGGCATTTAAAAATCAAAAAACAAAATTCTTAATAATATCATTCTCCTCTGATTGGCTTTACACAACAAAAGATAATAAAGATATAGTTATAGCATTAAATGCATCAGGTGCGGATGTCTCATATTCTGAGATAATTACAGACAAAGGACATGACTCTTTTTTACTTGATGAACCTGAATTTTTAAAAACGCTTAAAGGTTTTATAGACTCTATGTATGAAAAATTTAAAAATGAAAAAAGAATTTAAAGTAATAGCAGATTTGTTACTTAATAACTCGAGGGTACTTGATATAGGGTGTGGAGACGGATCTTTAATGCATCTTCTTAAAATAGAAAAAAATATAGAGGTACGTGGACTAGAGCTAAATCAAGACAATGTACAAGAATGTATTTATAAAGGCTTACCAGTTATACAAGGTAATGCGGAAACTGAATTACACCAATTTCCTGATAAATCATTTGACTATGTTGTGTTGAGTCAAACCTTACAAGCATTTTATGAGCCAGAAAAAGTTTTAAAAAATCTTTTAAGAATAGGAAAATCAGTTATTATTTCTATTCCTAATTTTGGCTATTGGAAAGTAAGAACAAAACTTTTATTTTTTGGTAAAATGCCGGTTACAAAAACACTGCCAAACACTTGGTATAATACTCCTAATTTACACATGTGCACAATAAAAGATTTATTTAATTTTTGTGATGAGAAAAATATTATTATTAAAAAAGTTATTGGAGTTAATGAAAATAAAACTTCATTAATTAAAAAAAGTAATTTAGAAATTAAAAATCTTTTTTCAAAAGTTGGTATTTTTTTAATCAGTTAATATGAAAGTAGAAATTATTCCATGTTTGAGTGATAACTTTAGTTACTTAATTTACGACAGAGAGTCTGATAAGGTTTCAATAGTTGATCCTGCTGATTATAATGCATGTGATGATGTAATTAAAAAGTATAATAAATTGGATTTTATTCTAAATACACATCACCATGCCGATCATGTTGATGGTAATTTTGAATTAAAAAAAAAATATAATTCTAAAATTTTGGGATTTGAATTAGATAAACATCGAATTCCTGGCATAGATATCCTGCTTAAAGAAAACCAAAAGCATAAAATTGGAAAATTGGAATTTGAAGTAATTTTTGTTCCGGGTCATACTAAGGGTCATATCGCATTTTATTTTTTTAGAGAAAAAGTAGTTTTTACAGGTGATACTTTATTTTCATTAGGATGTGGTAGAGTTTTTGAGGGCACTCATGAAGAAATGTTTAATTCTTTAAATAAAATTAAAAAACTTCCGTCAGATACGAAAATATATTGTGGACACGAATATACCAAATCAAATTTGAATTTCTGTTTAGCATATGACTCTAAAAATACTTTTTTAAAAGAGAAAGAAATGGATATTCAAAAAAAATTAAGTTCTAATCAACCAACTATTCCAACTATTTTAAGTCAGGAAATTAAAACAAATATTTTTTTAAGGTGTAATGATCCTAAAATTAAGAGTGCTTTAGGGTTAAAAAGTTCATCAGAAGTTGAGGTTTTTTCAAAATTAAGAGATTTAAAGGACTCTTTTTAACTTCAATAATCTTGACTTGCTAGCGCTGAAGGCTATATTGCGTGGAAATTAAAAAAAGATAATTTATGTCATTTGCTATAATTGAAACAGGTGGAAAGCAGTATAAAGTATCTGCAAGTAAAATATTAGAGATTGAAAAACTTAATATCAAAGTTGGTGAAACTGTTAAATTTGACAATGTTTTACTTTTAAACCATGACAAAATTACAGAAGTTGGAAATCCTAAAGTTGAAGGAGCTACAGTAGAAGCTAGACTTTTAGATAATGTTAAAGATCGAACTGTGCTGGTCTTTCATAAGAGAAGAAGAAAACACTCAAGAAAAAAAAATGGTCATAGACAACGTCATTCAAAGATACAAATTACAAAAATTTTAGCAAAAGGCGGCAAGGTTATAGGTGAAGCTAAAATTGTTGAAAAAAAGAAAACTGTTAAAAAAGAAGAAAAAATTCTAAAAAAAGAGGCAAAAAAATAGGAAATTAGATGGCAACAAAAAAAGCAGGTGGATCATCGAAGAACGGCCGAGATAGTAAAGGCAGACGCCTTGGCGTCAAAAGGTATGGTGATCAATCAGTTATTCCTGGAAATATAATTGTAAGACAAAGAGGTACAAAAATTCATCCAGGTGAAAACGTAGGTATGGGTAAAGATCATTCAATTTTCTCCTTAATAAAAGGAAAAGTTAAATTTAAAAAATCTAAATTAAACAGAACTTTTGTTTCTGTAATCCCCAATTAAATCTATATAAATAACAAAAGTTATTTATATTAAACCTGTAATGAAATTTTTAGATCAAGCTAAGATATATATTAAAGCCGGAAACGGAGGCTCAGGCTCTGCAAGTTTTCGAAGAGAAAAGTTTATTGAGTTTGGAGGTCCAGATGGAGGTGATGGAGGTGATGGAGGTTCGGTGATTATTGAGTCAGATAGAAACCTTAATACTCTTATAGACTTCAGATACGCACAACACTTTAAAGCTCAACATGGAAAAAATGGAAGTAAAAGAAATAGAACAGGAGCTAATGGTGAAAACTTAATTCTTAAAGTACCTGTTGGAACTCAAATTTATGAAGAGGATAATAATACTTTAATCTATGATTTTACAAAAAATAAAGAAAGGTACCTCGTAGCTTCTGGCGGAAAAGGTGGACTAGGAAACGTAAGATTTAAAAGCTCTGTTAACAGAGCGCCCAAAAAAAAGACAAATGGAAAGAACGGTGAGGAATTTTGGATATGGCTTCAATTAAAAGTTATAGCTGATATTGGAATTATTGGAAAACCAAACGCAGGAAAATCAAGTTTGCTCTCAGCCTTAACAAGGGCTAAACCAAAAATAGCTAATTATCCTTTTACAACAATTAATCCTAATTTAGGTGTTACATATTACGACAGAAAAGAGGTAACTTTAGCAGATATTCCTGGACTAGTGGAGGGCGCACACAAAGGAATAGGCCTAGGAGATAAATTTTTACGCCACATCGAAAGATGCAAAGTCTTATTACATTTGATAGATTTAAGTGAACACGATCTGGAAAAAACATACAAAGAAATAATTAAAGAACTTTCCTCATATGATAAGAAATTAAGTAAGAAAAAAGAAATTATTTTTTTTAATAAATCAGATTTATTTGATAATGATGAAATAAAAAAAAAATTAGAAAATTTCAAGAAAAAGATTAATGCTAAATATGAAATTATTTCAGTATTTTCTAGTAAAGATATACAAAAAACAAAAAAACTTTTGATAAAATATGCTAATTAGTAATTCTAAAAAAATTGTGATTAAATTAGGCTCAACAACCGTAGTCGACTCTAGAGGAAAATTTAAAAAAAAGTGGGTTACTTCTCTAATAAAAGATATTAAAAAATTTCGAAGAGGAAAAGATTTTGTCATAGTTTCTTCTGGTGCGATAGCTTTAGGTCAAAAATATTTAAAAATTAAAAAAAAAAAAATTAAGTTAGAAATGAGTCAGGCAATAGCTGCTATTGGACAAATTCATTTAGCAGGAGAATTCCAGAAGCTATTTGATAAATTTAAATTAAAATCTGGTCAAATTTTAATTAGTCCAGATGATACAGAGCAAAGAAAAAGGGCCTTAAACGTAAGGAGTACTTTTGATAACCTTTTTAAATTAAAAGCAATACCAATAGTAAATGAAAATGATACTACTGCAACTTCTGAAATAAAATATGGAGATAATGACAGACTTGCTGCAAGAGTTGCCCAAATTATTGGAGCAGATGCTTTAATTATATTATCAGACGTAAATGGTCTTTATGATAAATCTAAAAATATAGTTAAAACTGTAAACAGGCTTGATGAAAAAATATTTTCTCTAGTTGAAAATAGTAAAAACTCATATGGTTCAGGTGGAATTTTAACTAAACTAGATGCTGCGAAAATATGTATGAACTCTGGTTGTCATATGTTTTTGGCGAATGGAGGTAAAGAATATCCTTTGAAAAGAATGGTAAGTAAAAAAATTTTTACACATTTTACACCGAAAATCTCAAGTTTAGATGCAAGAAAGAAATGGATAATTAGTTCTTTAAGTTCTTCAGCCGTTATTCATGTTGATGCTGGGGCAGCTAAAGCATTGTTAAACGGTAAGAGTTTATTGGCAGCCGGGATAATAAAGGTTATAGGTTCATTTGATAAAGGAGAAAATGTATTAATAGTTGATCAAAATGAAAAACAACTAGCAAGAGGTCTTGCTTCGTTCAATTCTCAGGAAATTAATAAAATTAAAGGCAAACAAAGTAAAGAAATTGAAAAAATTTTAGGTTATTTAAGTAAATCTGAAATAATTCATAAAGATGATATGGTAAAATTATAAATGAACTACTTAAAAAAAATAGGCAGAAACGCAAAAATAGCTTTTGAAGATTTGAAATCTATA
>CACPBH010000007.1 GCA_902632145.1 uncultured Pelagibacteraceae bacterium
AGAAATTTATTTCCAGTTCTTAAAACATTTGTAGCTCCGATATTTCCAGAGCCAACTGTTCTTATATCTTTTTTAAGAAATATTTTAGTTAATACTAATCCAAATGGTATTGATCCCAAAAGGTATGAATAAATTACTACAATAATTAAATTTGTATCCATTAGATTGCGAATGCTATTTCGCCCTGAAGTAAAGTCATTTTCACTTGACCTTGTAATTTTCTATTTTCTATTGCAGTATTTTTTGATTTTGATTTTAATTCTTCAGCTTTAACCACCCATGGTTTTTCTAAGTCAAATATACAAATATCTGCGTCCGATCCCTCTTTAAGAGTTCCTTTGTTTATCTTTAGTATTTTAGCTGGATTAATTGTTAAACACTTGATTATTTTCTCTAAAGGTAATGATTCATTATGATAATGTTCTAAAGATAGAGATAGCAATGTCTCAATACCGATCGAACCAGTGGCTGCCTGTGCAAACGGAAGCCTTTTACTTTCCTCATCTTCAGGTCTGTGATCTGATACAATTACATCAATGAGATCATTTTTGATACCTTCTATTAATGAAAGTCTATCTTCTTCACTTCTAAGAGGAGGAGATAGTTTTAAAAAGGTTCTAAATTCTCCGATGTCATTTTGATTTAATGATAAATTATTTATAGAAACCCCTGTACTGAATTTTATTCCATTAGATTTATTTTTTTTAATAACATTTAGAGAATTTTTTGAGGAAATTTGATTAATATGATATCTGCAAGGGAATTCACTTAATAAAGATAAATCTCTTTCAATAATAATCTTTTCAGCAATATCTGAAACACCTTGTAAGCCTAATCTTGTTGCCACTTCACCTTGATTGATGCACGAATTTTTAGCTAATTCATAATCCTCGGCATGTTGCATAATTAGAACATCAATGTCTGAAGCATAATTCATTATTCTAGACATCAATTCAGAATTTTGGATAGTTTTATTAACATCACTAAACCCAACAATTCCTCTTGCTTTTAACAAACCAAATTCAGTCATTTGATTACCCTCCCTCTGTCTTGTAATCGAAGCACAAGGAAAAAGATTTACCTTAGCTTTATCTCTGCCCCTTCTAATTATAAAGTCCACCATAGATACGTTGTCTATAACTGGCTTAGTATTTGGCATAGTTACAATTGAAGTCACTCCACCTGCCAAAGCTGCTTGGCTCAGTGTTCTAAAATTTTCTTTATATTCAAAGCCAGGCTCTCCAACAAAAGCTTTCATATCAACTAATCCAGGAATAGCTACTAGGCCTTTCAAATCGATTTTTTCTGCTGATTTAGATGTGCCTGATTTTTTTCCAATGGATTTGATTTTTCCTTTTTCATCGATAACTATATTTCCTATTTCATCCATATTTTGAGATGGGTCGATAATTCTTACATTTGTCAAAATTTTTTCTTTCATTTATTTACAATACAATTTTAAACATGCCATCCTTACAGCAACACCTAATTCAACTTGTTCTTTCACAAGACTAACATTTATGTCATCTGCTAATTTAGTATCAATCTCAACGCCTCTATTCATTGGACCAGGGTGCATTAGTAAAGCATCTTTTTTTGCAAACTTTAGTTTTTCTGGTGTTAGTCCAAAAAATTCGTAATATTCTCTCTTTGATGGAAGAAAAGATCCCTGCATTCTTTCATTTTGTAATCTTAACATCATAACAATATCACATCCATCTAATCCTTTTTTCATATCGGTAAATGATTTAACACCTAAGTTATCTATTCCCTCAGGCATTAAAGTTTTTGGTGCAATTACATTTACCTCTGCACCTAACATATTCATTAAATAAATATTAGACCTTGCAACTCTTGAATGAAGAATGTCACCACATATTGCAATTTTCAATCCTTCAATATTACCTTTTCTATTTATAATAGTTAAAGCATCAAGTAAGGCTTGTGTGGGGTGTTCTCTCCTTCCGTCACCTGCGTTTATAACTGTACAATTAACTTTCTGTGAAAGAAGATTTGGCGCACCTGAGTCTTGATGTCTTATAACAATTATATCAGGATGCATTGCATTTAACGTCATGGCAGTATCAATTAATGTTTCACCTTTTTTTAATGCAGAGTTACCCATATTCATCGTCATAACATCAGCACCTAGTCTTTTTCCAGCTAAGTCAAAGGAACTCTGTGTCCTAGTAGAAGGTTCAAAGAATAAGTTAATTTGAGTTTTTCCCCTAAGAACATCTAGTTTTTTAGAACTGCTCCTGTTTAGTTTTATGAAAGATTTTGCTTCAGTTAAAATGCCTTTTGCTTCAAGAACTGATAAATTTTGAATACCTAATAGATGTTTTGGAGTGTTTTTAATAGCTGAAACTTTTTTTTCAGTTGCCATTAAAATCAACTCTATAGGCCTTTTACTATATTATATCAAGTATTTTTTTTGTGATAATAATCAAGCACCCCTTGAAGTATGAATTGAGCAGAATTCTCGTCTAATTTCTTCACTTTTTTTGATGAATTTATTGCCAAATCATTAGATAGATTAAAGGCTCCCTGGCTAGATAGTCTCTCATCCCATAAAGTGATATTTTCTGTAATATCTTTTGAAAGATTTTTAGCTAGATCTTTTGCTGATTGTGAAGAGGGTCCTTCCGTTCCATCCATATTAATTGGATTACCTATGACTATTCCATCTATGTCATACTCCCTAACAATTTTCTGAATTTGATCGACTAAGTCTTTATAATTTTCTTTAATAATCGTGGTGTATGGCGTAGCTACAATTTTATTTTCATCTGATAGGGCTATTCCAATTCTCTTACCGCCAGGATCAATACCTATTAATCTTGATTTTTTCCTAGTTTTTTCAATAAATACGTCAATATCGAGCATGAAATTTACCTAATTTGTGATAAAACACATTTAAATTAACTTATTGCACAAATGTCCTTAGATAAAGAGAAAATTAAACATGTAGCTAAATTAGCTCGAATTTCAGTTGATGAAGCCAAAGTTGATAGTCTAACTAAAGATTTGAACTCAATTTTTAAATTTATTGAACAATTAAATGAGCTAAATACAGAAAAAGTTGAACCATTAACTTCTATACTTAATCAGTCATTAAGATCAAGAAAAGATGAAATTAGTGACGGCAAAATAAGAGAAAAAATTTTGAAAAATTCCCCTAAAGAAAACGAAGAATTTTTTGTAGTACCTAAGGTGGTTGAGTAATGGCTGATATTACAAATCAAAGTCTAAATGAAATTATAGAAAAAGTTAAAACAAAAAAAATCTCCTCAACAGATTTAACTAAAGCGTATATAAAAAATATTGAAAGTGCAAAAAAGTTAAACGCATTTATTACAACTACATTTGATCAAGCTTTAGAAAAGGCTAAACAATTTGATAATAAACCAAATTTTAATCAATTGCTTCCAGGAATACCTTTGGCTGTAAAAGATTTATTTTGTACAGAAAATATAAAAACAACTGCCGGAAGTAACATTTTAAATAATTTTATTCCTTCTTATGAGTCTACTGTTACAAAAAACTTATGGAGCAATGGATCATTTCTTTTAGGAAAATTAAATTGTGATGAATTTGCAATGGGTTCTTCTAACGAGACAAGTCACTATGGAAATGTAATTAATCCTGTAGGAGATCAATTAGTACCTGGAGGCTCATCTGGAGGATCCTCATCTGCTTTAGCTGCAGACTTAACTCCAGCTACAATTGGAACAGATACAGGTGGATCAATAAGACAACCAGCTTCTTTCACTGGTACCGTAGGTTTAAAACCAACTTATGGTTTATGTTCCAGATGGGGTATTGTAGCTTTTGCATCCTCTTTAGATCAAGCCGGCCCGATGACAAAAACAATTAAAGATTGCGCAATAATGTTAGAGTCAATGTCTGGGTTTGATGAAAAAGACTCTACTTCAATAAATAAAAAGAAAGAACAATATTCAAAAAATCTAAAAGATAATATTAAAGGTTTAAAAATTGGAATTCCAAAAGAATATCGTGTTGACAATATGCCTAAGGAAATTGATGAGCTTTGGGAAAAAGGTAAAAAGATATTAAAAGATCTAGGAGCACAATTAATTGATATTTCATTGCCTCATACAAAGTATGCTTTACCTACTTATTACATAGTTGCTCCAGCTGAAGCTTCATCTAATTTAGCCAGATATGATGGAGTTAGGTATGGTTATAGATCAAAACAAGGAAAAGATTTAATTGAGATGTATGAAAAAACTCGGTCTGAAGGTTTTGGAGATGAAGTCAAACGTAGAATATTAATTGGAACTTACGTTCTTTCATCAGGTTATTATGATGCTTATTATCTCAAGGCACAGAAAGTGAGACAACTAATCAAAAAAGATTTTGATGATAGCTTTACAAAAATAGATGCAATTCTTACACCATCAACACCAAGTTCTGCTTTTAAAATAGGTGAAAAAACCAGTGATCCTGTTTCTATGTATTTAAATGATATTTTTACTGTGCCTGTAAATTTAGCTGGTATACCAGCTTTATCATTGCCCGCTGGAGTTGATGAGCAAGGCTATCCTTTAGGTTTGCAACTTATTGGTAAAGCATTAGATGAGCAAAAAATTCTTAATATTGGTTATGCAATTGAAAAAAATTGTGGTTTTAAAAATGAAATTAAAAAGTGGTGGTCATGAGTAAAGAAAAATTTAATTATTTTATAAAGGGAGATAAAGGCAAATATGAAGTTGTGATAGGCCTTGAAGTTCATGCTCAAGTTTTATCAAAATCTAAACTTTTCTCCGGATCTCCTACTAAATTTGGCGCTGCTCCTAATAACCAAGTAAGTTTGATTGACTCTGCTTTTCCAGGAATGCTACCGGTTATCAATGAAGAATGTATTAAGCAGGCAGTAAGAACTGGTCTTGGTTTAAATGCTAAAATAAATAATTATTCAGTTTTTGATAGAAAAAATTATTTCTATGCAGATTTACCCCAGGGTTACCAAATATCCCAATATAAACATCCCATCGTAGGAGAAGGCAAAGTTTTATTAGATATGCCTTATGGGTCAAAAGAGATCGGTATAGAGAGACTTCATCTCGAGCAAGATGCAGGTAAAAGCATTCATGATATGGATCCATCCAATACATACGTTGATTTAAATCGTTCAGGAATAGCTTTAATGGAAATAGTTAGCAAACCAGATCTTAGATCACCAGATGAGGTTAATGCTTACATAAAAAAATTAAGATCTATTATGAGATATTTGGGGACCTGTGATGGAAATATGCAAGAGGGGTCTTTAAGAGCTGACGTAAATGTATCTGTTAGAAAAGAAGGAGATAAAAATTTTGGCACACGCTGCGAAATTAAAAATGTAAATTCTATAAAATTTATGCAAATGGCAATAGAATATGAAGCTGCAAGACAAGTTGAACTAATTGAAAACGGCAAAGAAATAGATCAAGAAACAAGGCTTTTTGACACAAAAAAAAATGAGACAAGATCGATGAGATCTAAAGAGGATGCACATGATTATAGATATTTTCCAGATCCAGACCTTCTTCCTTTAAAGTTAGAACAAAAATTAATTGATGAGTTAAAAAAATCTCTTCCAGAACTTCCTGATAAAAAAAAGGAAAGATTTATAAAAGAGTATGGACTAAATGCATATGAGGCAAATGTTTTAGTTTCAGAAAAAGAAATTTCAGACTATTACGAAGAAGTTGCTAAATTATCTGACAAAAAACTTGCAGCTACTTGGATGATGGGGGATTTATTTGCAATGTTAAATGATAAAGGTCTTGATATATCTAAATCTCCCATATCAGCAAAACATTTTGCAGAACTTGTTCAATCTATTAAATCTGGAGAAATTTCAGGAAGAATAGCGAAAGAAGTTTTTGAAATAATGCTTGAAACAGGTGATAACCCTAAAAAAATAATTGAGTCAAAGGGTTTGAAACAACAAAGTGACCCAAAAAAATTAGAAAAAATGATTAGTGAGATTTTATCTAAAAACAAAGATAAAGTTGTTCAATATAAATCTGGAAAAGATAAATTATTTGGTTTTTTTGTTGGTCAAGTTATGAAATCCTCAGGAGGAAAAGCGAATCCACAACTAACAAACGAGATTTTAAAAAAACTTTTAAAAGGCTAACTATGCCTAAAACATTAGATTTAACTGATAATCTTGAAAAGTATATCATTGACCATTCTGATGATCTAACTGAAATTCAAAAAGAAATCCTAGATTACAATTCTAGTCTTGGAGAACAAAAGAAATTACAAATATCTATTTCACAAGCACAATTTCTTCAAACATTAATTAAGATATCTAACATAAAAAAAGTTTTAGAAATTGGAAGTTTTACGGGTTTTAGTGCCCTATCAATGGCTTTGGCCTTACCTAAAGATGGGTCTTTAATTAGCTTAGATAAAAATTCCGAATTTAGCAAAAAAGCAAAAACTTTTTATGATAAGGCTAATGAAAATAAGATTAAACAAATTATCAAGCCTGCACTTGAGAGTTTAAAGATATTAGAAAATTCTAAACAAAAATTTGATCTAATATTTATCGATGCAGATAAAGAAAATTACCTAAATTATTATGAAAAATGCATTAAGATGATTGATCAAAATGGACTAATTATAGTTGATAATGTTTTATGGCACGGAGAAGTAGCTGATAAATCAAAAAATGATAAATTTACTAATATTATTAGAGATTTTAACAATCACATAAAAAACGATGAAAGAGTGAAAAAAAATATCATTCCTGTAGGTGATGGGTTAACAATTTGTATTAAAAAATAATGTTTACTGTTTTTGGATTTTATAAGTTTAAAAAGATTAAATCTTTAAAGAAATTTAGATCTTTATTTCAATCAGAACTACTTGATAATAAAGTCAGAGGAACTTTAATTCTTTCTTCAGAAGGTATTAATGGAACACTTGCAGGTCAAAAAAAATCAATTCTAAAAATAAAAAACTTATTAAAAAAAAAAATAAAATTTACTAATTTTGATAGTAGCAATCATTCTTTAAGTAAGTTTCAACCATTTCATCAAGGAAAAGTTAAGATAAAAAAAGAGGTGGTGCCCATCGGTTTAAAGATTGATAAAAAAAATAAAAAACAAAATAAATATCTATCAGGTAAATCTTGGAACAGATTAATATCTAAAAAAGAAACTTTAGTTGTTGATGCAAGAAAGTCATTTGAATTTAAGGTGGGTACTTTTAAAAAAGCTATTAATCCAAATATTACTAACTTTAGGGATTTTCCAAAATATTTAAAAAAGATAAATAAAAAAAAACCAGTTGCTATGTTTTGCACAGGTGGCATTAGATGTGAAAAAGCATCAGTTTATCTAAAACAAAAAGGTTTTAAAAACGTTTTTCAATTGAAAGGTGGTATCCTCAATTATTTAGATAAAGTTGATATAAAAAATAGCTTGTGGAAAGGAGAATGCTTCGTTTTTGATAATAGAATTTCAGTTAAACATGGACTAAAGCAGGGTTCATTTTCTGTATGTGGCGGTTGTAGAACACCAATCTCATCTCTGGATAAGAAATCAAATATGTATGAAAAAGGTGTTTCTTGTCATAATTGTTATAAAAATCTTACAGAAAGTCAAAAAACCAGATTTAGAATGAGACAGAAACAAATTAATATTGCAAAAAGCAAAGGCTCCAAACATATGTTTCAGAAAGAGTATACTGTATGAAATCAATAAATTTAGTTGGAGAACCAATTATAGATTTACTAAAAAAAATCGCAATACCTGCGAGCACAGGTACACTTTTTCAAACTCTTTATAATATTGTAGATACTTTTTTTGCAGGAAAAATATCTGCAAATGCATTAGCAGCTATAGCCAAATCTTTTCCTTTATATTTTATAATTATTGCTACAGGGGTAGGTATCGTTTCAGCTTCAAATGCTTTAATAAGTAATTCACTTGGTGCAAAAGATGACCGTACCGCCTCTCTTTATGTGGCTCAATCACTTCTATATTCTGTTATTGTTTCAATTTTAGTAACTATAGTTGGCTTATCATTTTCAGATGATCTTTTGAAATTTATGGGTTCTGATCAAAAAACAATTAGATTAGCTACAGATTATTTGGACATTATTTTTTTTGCTACTTTAATTTTTTTAATTCAGATTTCTTTAAATGGAGCTCTAAATGCTCAAGGTGATACTAAAAGTTATAGAAATGTTTTAATAGTTAGTTTTTTCTTAAATATTGGACTTAACCCCTTATTTATATTTGGTTTAGGACCTATTCCTGCATTTGGAATTGCAGGTTTAGCAATCGCAACAGTTATTGCTCAGTTTTTAGGATTAATTTATTTGGCATATAAAGTTTATTGCTGTGAACTTAAACAATATTTAAGCCCTCAATGTTTTCTCCCAAAGATTAATTTAATTAAAAATCTTACAAATCAATCAGTCCCAATGATGATGAATATGTTTATGATTGGCCTAGGAATTTATAATATTCTATTTTTTGTTAGTAAATTTGGATACCTTGCTGCAGCCGGCTATGGTTCTGCTCTTAGAATAGAACAAATTCTTTTATTACCGGTTATTGGTCTTAATACAGCTGTTTTAACAATTGCAGGCCAAAATTTTGGGGCTAAACTTTTTGATAGAGTAGATGAGTCTTACACTAAAGCAATTATGGTTGGCTCATCATTTATGATTTTAGCAGGTGTAATTGTTTTTTTATTAGCTGATAATATCGTTTCAATTTTCACAGATAATCAGGAGGTGATAGATTTTGGTGCTGATTACTTAAAAGTTGCAGCTTTTATTGGACCTGTATATCCAGTTTTTTTTATTACAAATGCTTTATTTCAAGCAATTAAAAAACCGATTTATACAGTAATAATAACTTTCTCAAGATTAGTATTACTGCCGTTTTCCACAATGTCAGTTGTGGTATTTTTATTAAATGGAAGTTTCAAAGATTTATTTTTAGGCTTATTTTTCATAAATTGGACATTTGGAATTCTGGTATTCTTATTTTCTAAGTACTATATGAAAAAATTATTTAGCAAGACTGCTAAAATTTAAAATTATTTATACTTTAATCTATTTTCTAATTTTCTAACGAAATATGAGACGACTAGAATTAGTATTAAGTACTCTAATATTAAAAAAGTGTAGATTTCTAAAGGCCGGTAAGTCGTTGTTACAAGTTCATTTGCTTTTCTTGTTAAGTCACCTATTCCAATAATTGAAACTAAAGAAGACATCTTTAAAACATATACAAATTGATTTCCCATCGCTGGTAACACAACTTTAATAGCTTGTGGTAAGATTACTAATCTCATTTTTCTCCAGAAATCCATCCCGAGTGACTCAGAAACTTCATGTTGTCCTTTAGAAATTGAATTTATACCAGCTCTAAAAATTTCTGCTTGGAAAGCGCTTTCACTTATAGTGAGCGCAATAATACCTGAAACAAAAGGGGAGAAACTTATACCTAACATAATTGGTAGCCCGTAATAAATCCATAAAATTAAAACCAATAAAGGTATTGCTCTAACAATTTCTACATAGATTATATTAAAATAACTTAAAAATTTATTATTAGAAAGTGATGGAAGTGCAACAATTAATCCTATAATCATTGCAAGTATAATTGATACTACAGAGATATAAATTGTAGTTGTTATGCCGCTTATTAGAAATTTAAGATTAGTTAGCCCATCTATATTATCTGGACTTAATATATACCAACCCCATTCGTAGTTAGAACTACATCCTTGTAGTAAAAACAAAATTGAAATTAATTTTAAAAATTTCACTGATTTACTATATTTGTAATTATAGGGTATTTAAACTTAAATTATAAGCTTTTTAAATTATACTTGGAGAGTAATTTTGTAAAAAAACCTGATGCTTGTTTCTTTTTAATCCAATTACTTACGTAATCATTCCAAACTTTATCTCCTTTTGGAACCATCATAGCGAGAAATGCTGGATTTTTTCCTCCATCGGGAACTATGGCTAATTGAGGATATTTAATTACTAATTTGTTTGCCTCTGTTGAACTTGTGATATTTCCATCAGCTCTTCCTGCTAAAACTTCTTGGAAATCTCTTGCAGGAGCTTCAACAGATTGTAATTTTGATTTTGGGAAAAATTCTTTTGCTTTTTCTTCTTGCGAAGTACCTAATGTAGTAGCTATTTTTACGTTACTATTATTCAATGAGTCCCAAGTAGGAAATTTTTTTAAATTCTTTTTCAAAACAAGTGGAACAGTTGCATACTTATAATACGTAGCCGTAAAACCTGCTACTTCTGCTCTTTTAGGGGTTTTTGTTACACTTGTAGAAATATCGTATCGATCAGCTGTTATACCAGCAACTATTGTCTTCCATTCAGCTGGCACAAATTTTACCTTAACACCTAAATCTTTTGCTAACTCTTTCATTACATCAATATCAAATCCCTTGTATTTGTTAGTTGCAGGATCTTTCATTGACATTGGATCCCAGTCACCTGTAGTACCAACTCTTAACTCACCACTTTTTTTTATTGAGTCTAATTTAGACGCTGCTTGAGCACTTGTAGTTATAAGGAATACTAATAATATTGAAAATATTTTTTTAAACACCCAATGTTAATAGCCAATCTCTCTCTTCTTTTCGATTTGCAATTTGACCCACTTTAATAGTCTTTCGAAAAGGGGTTGACTAAAGGTTAGTTTATCAGCTATAAAGAACAAAACAAGAACATTTATGAAGTTAACAATACCTTATTATCTGCATAAAGTGGGAGCTGGTTTTCCTTCTCCGGCAACAGATTATATTGAGGACGATATAGATCTAAACTCTCATCTCATAACAAATGCACCAGCTACTTTCATCATTAGAGTACAAGGTAAATCTATGATTAATGTGGGCATATATGATGGAGATCTATTAATAGTAGATAAAAGTTTAAATCCAAAAAATTTCTCCACTGTTATAGCAAATATCAACGAAGAACTTGTAGTCAAAACTCTGGTTAAAAGTAAAGGCAACAACTACTTAACATCGGGTTCAAAAAATACATCGGATCGAATTAATTTAACAGATAATCCAGAAATAATAATTTGGGGAGTAGTAACATATGTCATACACAAACAGCAGTAGAAAAAAAGTTGCATTAATTGACTGTAATTCATTTTATGTTTCCTGCGAAAGATTATTTAATCCTAAAATACAAAATGTACCAGTCGTAGTGTTATCTAATAATGATGGATGTGTAATATCAAGATCTACTGAAGCAAAAAAACTTGGAATAAGAATGGGAGAACCATATTTTAAAGTTAAAGATTTAGTTAAAAAGAACAACGTTCAGATATTTTCTTCAAACTATGCATTATATGGAGATCTTTCTAGACGAGTGATGAAAGTTTTAAAAGGTTTTACTGATAAAATTGAAATCTATTCTATAGACGAAGCATTTTTAGATTTATCGCATATCAAAGATGAACAAGTTGAAGAATATGGAAAACAAATAAGAGAAAGAGTTTTAAAATGGACGGGAATACCAACAAGTGTAGGAATTTCAAACACAAAAACTTTAAGTAAAGTTGCAAATCATATTGCCAAAAAAAATAAAGCAGGAGTAATATTTCTAAAAGAAAATATTGATAATATACTAAAAGATTTTGATATAGCCGATGTATGGGGAGTAGGAAGACAATTATCAAAGCTATATATTAAAAATGGAATAGACAATGCTTATAAACTAAAAAATATTTCAAACACATGGGTTAAGAAAAGCACAAATGTTTTAGGCGCAAAAACAGTGATGGAGTTAAGAGGAATTCCTTGTATAGATTTAGAAACCGAGGAAACGAGAAGGAAAAGCTGTTGTGTATCAAGATCGTTCGGAAAAAAAGTAGAGAGTTTAGATAAATTAAAAGAGTCCATAACTACTCATTGTTTAAATGCGGCAGAAAAAATAAGAACAGACAAACAAACTACCAGATCTGTCACTATATTTATAAGAACAAGTCCGTTTGATAAAAATAGAAAATACTATTCAAATTCTATTACTATTGAAATGCCGGTGGCGACTAACAACAGTATTGAACTCGTCAAAACTGCGATTAACGGACTGGGAAAGATTTATAAATATGGTTATTTCTACCAAAAAGCAGGAATCATTTTGTCGAAGCTTAGAGACGCTTCTGAAAAAGAACTAAATTTATTAACACCAATTTTAGAGAAAAAATCTCAACCATTAATGAGAGCAATTGATTTTACTAATGCAAAATATGGTCGAAATGCAATCAGTATAGCTCAAGCTGGTATCAGTAATGATTGGAAAATGAGGCGAGAACATTCATCTAGAATCGATACCGCTTCATTTGACTTCTTGCCTAAAATAAATATATAATTTGTAAAAGGGGTGTCATAAAGACTGAGATCATACCCAAAGAACCTGACCGGTAATTCAGTGAGGGACAAATGAAAGATATATACTTATCAACACAAACAACGCTAATTATTACTATAGTGGTGGGAGCTTTTTTTATCGCTATAGGTTATATAAATTTAAAAAAAATTTCAGATAATAAAAGCCTCATAATTGGTGACAGAAATGAGAGTATTTTTTCATTAACAACGAGTTTATCGGCATCTGCTTTGGGTGCTTGGGTATTATTTGGACCAGCCTCAGCAGCTACCTGGGGAGGAATAGGAGCAGTAATTGGATATGCGTTAGGTACGGCTGCACCTATGTTACTTTTATTAAATTTTGGACCAAAAATAAGGAGAGAATTTCCTAATGGGATGTCTTTAACTGAGTTTGTAAAAAGAAGATTTGGGACTGGAATTTTAAAGATAATATTAATTTTAATTCTATTTTATTTAACAATTTTCTTGATAGCTGAGGTTACGGCAATAGCTTTTTTAATAAATTTAATTTCAAAAACACCTTTATGGATAACATCTGGATTAACTTTAATTATATGTCTTTTATATATATTAAGAGGTGGATTTAAGCTTTCGATTATTACAGATAGATATCAATTTATAATAGTTTTAAGCATAATATTATTTTCATTATTTTTAATTTTAGGAAATTTAGAAATAAGTAGTTATGAATTAATTAAAAAAAATTCTGCAAAACTTTTAAGTAAAAATTATATCCCAAATTATACTGCTGGTCTTACATTTTTTATTGCTGTTTCAGCTACAAATTTATTTCACCAGGGTAATTGGCAACGTGTTTTTGCTGCAAAAAATAATTTTATTTTAAAAAAAAGTTTAATTTACTCATCAATTATATCTTTTTTGATTGTTTTTTGGATGGGCTACACAGGTCTTATATCTTTTTCACTTGACCCTAAAATAAAACCTGACTTAGCTTTTTTTAAAATAATGTTATCTATTGATAATGTTTTAATAATTGTTTCTATTTTAATTTTAGCCCTAGCTTTAACATTAAGTACAATTGATACATTAATAAACGCTATTTCAAGCCTAATAATTATTGATGGAAAAGAAATAAATAAATTTCTAAGTGGCAGAGAAATAAAAGATAAATGTAATAAATTAATTTTATTATTATGTGTAATTGTTTTTATTTTTGCTTCTAAGGGCTACAGCATCTTATATTTATTCTTATTTGCTGACCTTCTATGTTGTGCAGCAGTTGTAACAATATTCTATGGTTTTTTTAAGAAAAAAATTAATACAAGATTATCTTTAGTATCAATTATTCTTGGTTTAAGCTCGGGTTTATTATTTTTCCCAAGTCAAAATTTTCAATCAAGTCTTCTAGTAGGTAATATTATGTCTTTAGAAAATTTTAGCCCGTTTATCTCATCAAACTTACTGTTTATTTCATTTATTGTAGCTATAATTGTGCCACTCGTTATAATTGTGTCTTACTCTTTGCGTAATTCATTAAGATAAATTGATACTGCTACCCAGATTATTACGAAACCAAAAAACTTTTCAAAAGTTAGAATTTCATCAAAATAAGTTATTCCCAAAAGAAACTGCGATGTCGGAGTTAAAAATAAAATCATACTTGCTGGACCTATCCCAATTATTTTAAAACCTAAAGTATATAAAAAGAGAGGCACCAAAGTCATAAATCCAGACCAAAATAGATAAAAAGATAAAAGAGGTTCTTCATATGAAAAAATATTTAGGTTTAAACTTATTAGATAAATAAATAATGCAATTGCTATAGGAGAAATTAATAATGTCTCAATTAACAGACCTATATCTGATGAAACTTTAATTTTTTTTCTTATTAGCCCGTAAATACTAAAAGTTATTGCAACAGTGAGACCAATCCAAGGTAATTCACCTAGTTTTATTAAAAAGTAAAATAAAGAAATTACTACTAATATTACCGCAATAAATTGATTTCTATTTAGTTTTTCGTTTAAAAATACTCTTCCTAAAAATACACTTATTATTGGGTAGATATAATATCCTAAACTTGAATCTAATAATCTATTTACACTGACTGCATAAAGCCAGGTTGCCCAGTTTATACTTACCAATAAACCTGATAAAAAAAGTAATAACTGATTTTTTCTCTTTTTAAAAATTTTAATAAATTCTGGCCATTTTTTATAAAAACTTGTTGTAAGAATTAAAAGAACTGCAGTCCAAATAGTTCTGTGAACAGTCAATTCAATAAATGATGCAAAAGATACAAATTTAAAAAAAATCGTCCCCACAACACCCCACCAAAGAGATGCAAAAGCAGCATAAAAAATTCCTGATAATTGTTTTTGTTGCATTACAAAGTTGATGCAATATAAGTTAATTTTCTTTATAAAGATACGTAAAGCTTGCGGTGAGATGGGTGAGTTGGTTTAAACCAGGAGTTTGCTAAACTTCCGTAGTATTTAACTATGCTACCGAGGGTTCGAATCCCTCTCTCACCGCCAATTAATTAAAATAACTATCTATTTGTACCGGTTCTTTTCTTAAAATATATTTATAAACATTAATGTTTTCTAAAACTCGTTGAACATAATTTCTAGTTTCTTCAAATCTGATTTGCTCAATCCAATTAATATAAGAAATTTCACCTTTAGAAGGGTCTCCATTTACTCTCCTCCAAGTTTTTACTCTATTTGGACCCGCATTGTACGCGGCGATAGCAAACGGAAAAACGCCATTATAATCATTAAGCAATCCATTAAAATAATAAGAACCAAGTTTAATGTTGTATTCTGGATCTGCTGTTAGTCGACTAATACTGTAAGGTAGTTTTGCCTGTTTAGCTACGACCTTAGCAGTGTACTTCATTAACTGCATCATACCTCTAGCTCCTGCCCAACTATTTGCTTTCCTGTCAAATTCACTTTCTTGTCTGATTATTGCAAGAACAATTTCTTGTTTAGGCATTTGTTTATTATTTACAATTTTCGGAATAGCAATAACTGGATAATTATATTTATTCAAAAATCTTTTTTCATAGGATGCTTTTTTTGATATTTGAATCGCAAAATCGTATCTTTCAACAGATGTAGATAACTCTGCTGCTAAAACTTCACTACCTTTCTCAATATTAAGTTCAGCTAAATGTTTAAGAATATCTTTAGCATATTGGCTCGCATCAAGTTCATGTAATAGAATAACATGTTTAATAAGTTTATTTTTTTTAAACTCTTTTTCATAATCCTTATCAAAATTACTTTCATCTCTTAATTCAAAATTTCCACCAGGATTAACCTTGTTGAAAGCAAGTTGCCCATAATAAGTCATTGGAAATTTTGCTGCTTCTGAAAAAAAATTATTAGCAGTTTCCTTTTCGTTTAATTTTTCATATGACTCTCCTAACCAATATGCTCCTCTAGCTAAGCTTATCGGATAGCCAACATTATTGTAAAAATTTTGAAAATGATTAATTGCATACTCAGGTGATTTTAAAAAAGTTAAAGCTATCCAACCAGATAGCCATTCAGCCTCAGCAAAGGACGGACCAGATGATAAAGAGTGTTCACTAGCTACTTTATATGCTGTCTTATATCTTTTTTTGTAAATTAGACTTCTTGTAACACTCTCTCTCTGCTCCCACCATTTATCCGGTCTAACCATTTGTGTCTCAGTTCTATTCGCGTTTTGATATAAAATTTCTAAAGATCCGTCTAATCGTCCTCTTCGGTTTCTCCATCTCAATCTATCAAACTCTAAACCAGGATCTTTTTTTAAATATTGAGGTACCTTTGCTATTGCATTGTCCACACCGTAAGAGTTACTCATTAAAATTTGTCTTGCATTATAAAGTGCTCTTTGGTCTGTAGGCAAATACTTAAGCATTCTTTTTAGATCCCAATATTTCCTTTCCCATGCTAAATAATCAGCTCTTTTTACATGATCATCTGACGAGATAAATTTTTTAAATTTAGCTCTGTAATAACCCAAATTATTTTTTCTTATCTCAGCAGTGATCCATCCCTCTTTAACTAACTCTTTAACTTTTTCTAGTTTTCCTTGTTCTAGATAAGCCTCAGCTAATTTAATTTTACCTAAACCACCTAAGGGAGGATATTTTTCAAACCAATTAATTATTGATGTAGGTGAATTATTTCTTAAATATATTTTTTCTTCTGCTAAATACCTTATTCTGTTAATTCTTGGATAATAGTCATTTTGTTCTATAAATTTTTTATATTCACTAAATGATGCTCCATTTCTAGTGGTTTTAAGATGCATCCAAGTAATTAATTTTCTGAACTCACTATCTTTCACCTTTTGGGCACTTTTTAAAGCACTATTCCATTTTTTTTGTTTAATAAAATCAATGGTCTCTTTTGCTCTTTCAAAATCTTTTTTATTAAGAACTTTTGAACTTTTTACTTCTTTTGATGAAACTTTATATGTAATTGGTTTTTTTCTAGGGTACACAAATGAAGATGATACTTGTGTTTTTACTTCTTCTTTAATCTCTGTTTTTATTTCTTTTTTTTTAGCAGGGTCTTTTTTTTGTCTAACTATTGCCGGTTTAGTCTCATCTTTTTTTTCTAATAATGGCTTTGGTGCAGGTAGATTTTTATTAATACTTTCTTGGATCTGTTTTTCTGATTTTTTAAAAATTGATGGTTTTTTTTGCGGTAATAAGAAATTTGTCTCTGAATAAACGATACTAATTTTCAAAAATGATAATAAAAATACTAGACTAATTAATCTATTAAGCATAAGTTTAAGGATATCTACCTTATATTGTTTTATGCTTAAAGGATCAATTGTTGCATTAATAACCCCATTTAAAGATGATAATCTTGATGAAAATACATATAGAAAATTAATCGATTATCACTTAAAAAACGGCACCAATGGAATAGTTCCTGGAGGCACCACAGGAGAATCTCCCACTTTATCTCATAGTGAACACAAAAAAATTATAGAGATAGCAGTTAAAGAATGTGGTGGAAAAATACCTGTGATAGCTGGCACAGGATCAAATTCAACGGATGAAGCAGTTGAACTATCTCAATACGCAGAAAAAGCCGGATCAGATGCATTATTAGTTGTTACACCGTATTACAATAAACCTACTCAAGAGGGCTTGTACCAACATTATAAAAAGATAAACGATAGTGTTGGAATACCAATTATAATTTATAACATTCCGTCAAGATCAGTAATAGATATGTCAGTTGAAACTATGAGTAAACTATATGAACTAAAAAATATATCAGGTGTAAAAGATGCAACTGGTGACTTAAGCAGAGTAGATCAGCAATTAAAAGCAATGGGAAAAGATTTTATTCAGCTAACTGGAAATGACGATAATGCTCTAGAGTTTAATAAAAGAGGTGGAGTGGGAGCTATCGGAGTCACAGCAAATATAGCTGCAAAAATTTCCTCTGATTTTCAAAAAGCTTGTGAGCAAAAAAATGAGGAAGCAGAGTCGTTAGATAGGCTCTTACAGCCTTTACATTCAGCGTTATTTATTGAAAGCAATCCATCACCAGTGAAATATGCAGCATCATTACTAGGTATGTGCAATCCATCTGTAAGATTACCATTAGTTGAAATTAGAGAAGAAACAAAAAAGAAAGTTTCAGAAGCACTTAAAGTAGCTAAATTACTTTAATGAAACAAAATATAGCGCCCGGAAGAAAAATAATTTGTTTAAATAGAAAAGCTAGTTTTAATTATTTTTTTTTAGAAACTTTAGAAGCAGGTATTTCCTTAAAAGGATCAGAAGTCAAATCGCTAAGAGAGGGCAAAGGAAGCATTGCAGACTCATATGCTATAGATAACAATGGAGAATTATTTTTAATTAATTCTCATATTCCACTTTACAGACAATCATCCTATAACAACCATAATCCTAAAGGTGAGAGAAAACTTCTCTTAAAGAGGCGAGAAATTAATAAGTTGATTGGAAGAATAAATCAGGAAGGTTTGACTATTATTCCTACTAAGATGTATTTCTTTAAAGGAAAAGTAAAAATTGAAATCGCCGTTGCAAAAGGAAAAAAACTTTATGATAAAAGACAAGTAAAGAAAAAGAGAGATTGGAATAGAGAAAGAGCGAGATTGTTAAGTAGAAATAATAAATGATACACCTTAATATTGGATCGAATCTAAATTCTATTTATGGTTCTAGATTTGATAATATTTCAATTGCAATTCAGTTACTAATAGAAGCGAAAATTAAAATTGAAAGAATTTCTAATTTTTATGAAACACCTTCTTATCCAAATCAGAAATTACCTAAGTTTCTTAATGTAGGAATTTTAGTAAATAAAAACTTAAATCTTTTAAGATTATTTAAAGATATAAATTTAATCCAAAAAAAAATTGGCAGGATTAAAACAAAGAAAAACAATCCTAGAGTAATTGATATAGATATAGTTGATTTTAATGGTTTAATAAAAGACTCAAAAGATCTTGTTTTACCGCATCCAAGAGCACATTTAAGAAATTTTGTTTTATATCCGATTTTAGAAATTGATCCTAATTGGTCACATCCGATTTTAAAGAAAAACGCCCAATTTTTAATAAATAATTTAAGCCAAAAATCCCGGATTGAGATTACAAGATTAAATAAAAATGTTAAAATAAAGCATGATTAACAATAATGAATTAATTAATCAGATTAAATCTTACAATAAATTTTTAAATTCAGAGTCATTAAGCAAGGCATATGACTTTGCTTTAGAGGCTCATCAAAACCAAAAAAGAGAAGAGGGGGTTCCATATATTATTCATCCAGTTGCAGTAGCAAAAATTTTAACTGAATTAAAATTAGATAGCGCAACCATTACAACTGGACTTCTTCATGACACTATAGAGGACACTAACGTAACCTATGCAACTGTTAAAAAAGAATTTGGTGAAGAAGTTGCTAATTTAGTCGATGGTGTAACTAAAATTTCTGCATTAGAGGATAAAGCATCTACAGATTCTAAAGCTGAAAATTTTAGAAAATTAATCTTGGCAACATCTAAGGATATAAGAGTTTTATTAGTCAAACTTGCCGACAGATTACACAATATGAGAACAATTCAATTTGTAAAAGATAAAGACAAAATAATTAGAAAAGCAAAAGAAACTATGGAAATTTACGCCCCATTAGCAGATAGGATGGGAATGAATAGAATTAGAGACGAGTTAGAGGATTTGTCTTTTTCAGTACTTAATAAACCAGCAAGAGATTTAATTTTAGAAAGATTAAATTTTATTAAAAATAATACTGACGATACATTCAAAACAATTTCTAAAGAATTAATTGAAATACTAAATCAAAATGGAATAACTGCCACTATAACAGGACGAGAAAAAACACCTTTTTCAATTTGGCGCAAAATTCAAAATAAAAAAATATCCCTTGAACAACTTACTGACATTATAGGCTTTCGCGTAATAGTTAACACATTGGAAGATTGCTACAAAACTTTAGGTATCTTTCATAGTAGATTCCCAACTATTCCGGGCAAATTTAAAGACTATATATCAACACCTAAGATCAATAAATACAAATCAATTCACACAGCAGTGATTGGTCCTAAGAAAAATAGAATAGAGATACAAATTAGAACACATGAAATGCACGAGTTTGCCCAAAGGGGTATAGCTTCTCATTGGAAATACAAATCCTCAGAAAAGTTTTCAGAATTATCATGGAAAGAATATGACTGGCTAAGAGATTTGGTTGAAATTATTGAGGCAGGTACTAGCCCTGAACATTATTATGAATTTACAAAATTACAAATGTTTCAAGAAAATGTATTTTGTTTTTCTCCCAAAGGAGCTGTTATAAAACTACCTAAACAAGCGACCCCTATTGATTTTGCGTATGCTGTTCATACGAAAATAGGAAATAGTGCCGTAGGTTGCACTGTAAATGGAAGTCACTCTACATTACAAACAATTTTAAAAAATGGAGATTTAGTGAATATCGAAACCTCTAAAAATGCAACTCCTTCTTTACATTGGCTTTCATCCTCTAAAACTGGAAAAGCTCGTTCTGCCATTCGAAGATTTTGGCAAGATAGATCTACAGAAAACGTAAATGTTATTGAAAAAAATTATTCAAGTACCATCGAAGTTGATTTACCTCACAAACCTGGAGTATTAGGTCATATAACCTCGCTGATTGGACTTAATAAAGGAAATATAGTGAATTTAGAAATTATCAAAAGATCAAAGGAACATCTTACTTTTTCTTTTGACTTGCAAATTAAAGATTTGAAAAACTTTACAAACTTGATAAGTCAAATAAAGCAAAGTAATTTAAGATTTAAAATTATTCGACATAAACAGAAAAAAAATGCTTTCATTAGAAGAATCTTTGAAAATTTTAAAAGAAACTAACGCTCTTTTAGAGGGACATTTTATATTGTCATCTGGATTACATAGCCCTCAATATGTTCAATGTTCTCAACTGATGAGCAAACCAAGTGAAGCATTTAAAATATGCTCTTCTCTCTCTCAAAAAATAAAAAAAGAATTTAAAGAATTCGATCTTATCTTATCACCTGCTATGGGAGGTATAATCGTAGGCTATGAAATTGGGAGAATATTAAATAAAGAAACTATTTTTTCTGAAAGAGTTAATGGTGAATTTAAACTGAGAAGAGATTTTACAGTAAATAAAAATCAAAAAGTTTTAATAATCGAAGATGTAATTACTACTGGAAAATCAAGTTTAGAATGTTCTAAAATTGTGGAAGATAATAATGCAATTATCGTTGGATATGCTTGTTTAATAGATAGATCTAATGGAAAATCAGCAATTAAAGAAAAAATAGTATCACAGGTAAAAATAGATATTCCTACTTATACAGAAAAAAATTTACCAAAAAATTTATTAGCTCTTAAAGCTGTAAAACCTGGAAGTAGAAATCTTTAATGAGTAAAATAAGACTTGGTGTCAATATAGACCACGTAGCAACAGTAAGAAACGCAAGAGGAGAAAATTACCCAAGCCCATTAAGAGCTGCTTTATTTGCGCAAAAAAGTGGAGCTGACTCTGTAACCATTCATCTAAGAGAGGACAGAAGACATATTAATGACTCCGATTTAAAAGAAATAAAATCTAAACTTAAAATTCCATTTAATCTTGAAATTGCAGCTACTAATGAAATGTTAAAAATAGCTTTAAAAAGGAAACCACCATTTATATGTATAGTTCCTGAAAAAAGACAAGAAATTACAACAGAGGGAGGACTTAATTTAAACTTTAAAAAAAATTTTCTAAAAAAAATAATAAATAAATTAAAGAAAAATAAATCAAGAGTCAGTCTTTTTGTAGAACCAAATTTAAATGATATTAAAGAGTCAAAAAATTTAAAAGCCGATTGTGTTGAAATACATACTGGAAAATTTTGTAATTTAGTTAACAAAAATAAAAATTATAAAAATGAATTAAAAAGAATAAAAACAGCTGTAATAACAGGAAATAAGTTAGGTTTGGAAGTTCACGCTGGGCATGGCCTTACTTATAAATCTGCAAAAATATTATCAAAAATCCCAGGTATAAAAGAATTTAATATTGGTCATTTTTTAATTGGAGAGTCAATTTTTGTAGGTCTCAATAAAACTATTAAAAATTTCAGAAAGATCGTTAAGTAATGAAAATATTTGGTGTTGGCACTGATATAGTAAAAACTAATAGAATTCAAAAATTGTTGAGAAGGAAGAATGTTTTAGAAAAATTGTTTAATAAAGAAGAAATTACAAAATGCAAAAGAATAAAAAAAATGACAAATTGTTTTGCAAAAAGATTTGCTGCAAAAGAAGCTTTCTCAAAAGCATTAGGCACCGGTATTTCAAAAGGAATTAATTTTAATCAGATAGTTGTCCTTAATGAAAAAAATGGAAAACCCTTTATTAAATTAATTGAAAACACTAAAAAAAATGTTGAAAAAAAATTAAAGAAAAAAAATTATAAAATTTCATTGTCTCTTACTGACGAAGATGAGTACGCAGTTGCTTTTGTAACAATTTCTATATGAAAAAAAAAAGTATTATTAAAATTATTGTGGAAAATTTAAAAACTTTATTAGGTGCGTTGTTTATAGCTATATTGATAAGGTCCTTGATAGTTCAGCCTTTTTATATACCTTCTTCATCAATGGAGCCTACTTTATTAGTAGGCGATAGAATATTCGTAATTAAATATGTGTACGGATATAGTAAACATTCTTTTCCGTTTAGCCCAAATGTTTCTAATAAGCGTTTTATGTCAAATAATCCAAGACAAGGTGATTTAGTAGTATTTAAAACTCCAGCGGATAATAGAACTGATTATATTAAAAGATTAATAGGATTACCTGGAGATGAAATTCAATTTATTAACGGAGATCTTTTTATTAATGGGAATAAAATATTAAGAGAAAAAAGTGAGATTAAAGAACCTATAAGATGTGGAAATTTTACACTCGACTCTATTGCATATATTGAAACTCTGCCTAATGGAGTAAAACATTTAGCAACTTATAATAAAACTGGATCATTACAAAATACAAAAAAATATATTGTTCCACCAAACCATTATTTTTTAATGGGGGATAACCGAGATTGTTCAAAAGATAGCAGATTCCTTGAAGAGGTTGGTTATGTTAATAATTTGAACTTGGTAGGAAAAGCAAAAATAATTTTCTTTTCAAATGATACACAAAAAGGAAGTTTATTAAAATTTTGGAATTTACAAAATTCTTTTAGATTAGAAAGGTTATTTAAAAGTTTAAAATGAGCAAATCTATAAAAGAACTTGAAGGTTCAATAAAATATAGCTTTAAAAATAAAGATTTACTTCACAAAGCTTTAACTCACAAAAGCTTTAATTCAGATAACAATAATGAAAAATTAGAATTTTTAGGAGACAGAGTGTTGGGCTTAGTTATTTCAAAAAAACTTCTAGAAAAATATCCTAATGAGAAAGAAGGAATTATTGATAAAAAATTTGCTAATTTGGTAAACAAAAAAACATGTGTTAAAATTGCAAGAAAGTTAAACCTTAAGAAATATCTTTATTTGGGAACCTCACAAAAAAATACAGAAAGATCTACAGACAAGATTGTGAGCGATAGTCTTGAAGCAATAGTAGGAGCGATATATTTAGATGGCGGAATAAAGTCTTCAGAAAAATTTATACTAAATTTATGGGAGAGTTTTATTGTAAATTCTGTCATTACCCTAATTGACTCAAAAACTAAATTGCAAGAGTACAGTTTAAAAAAATTTAAAAAATTACCTAAATATACTTTTTTTAAAAAAACAGGACCTCAACATAAACCTATATTTAAGACTGAGGTCGAAATTCCAGAGTCTAAAAAGATAATTGGGGAAGGGGCATCAAAAAAAAAAGCACAACAGAATGCTGCAGAAAAATTAATTAAAATATTGAATATATGAACTGGGAAGATGAATGTTATCTTTTGTCCAAAAGAAAATTTAGAGAAAATGCAAATATAATTAATGTATTTTCAAAAAATAGAGGAAAAGTATCTGGAGTAGTATATGGAGGAAATTCTAGAAAAATAAAAAATTATTTACAAATATCCAACAAGCTTTACATAAATCACAATGCTAAAAATGAAAATAGACTTGGTTATTTTAAAACTGAACTAGTGAAACCTGTATCTCCACTATATTTTAATGATAAGGAACGTTCTTCAGCTCTATTATCAATATCATCAATTTTGAATATGTTATTACCTGAGTCTCAACCCAATCAAAATATTTATGAATCTTTTGAAGAATTTTTAAACTCAATAAAACTTGATAATTGGGTGATTCTTTACGTATTCTTGGAATTAAGATTAATTAAAGATTTAGGATATGATCCAAACTTAAATCAGTTCAAAAAAAATAAATCAGAAAATGAATTACAAAAAATTAAAATTGATACCTTTACTTATGATGTACCTTTATATTTAATACAAAATAGAATTCCAGATAATCTTTCAAAAAATCTAATAAAAGCTTCACTAAATTTTACTAGAAACATTATTCAAAACAGATTTTTTCTTCCAAATAATTTACCTTTTCCAAAGTCAAGAATTTTATTGGAGAGTTATTATAGTTAAATATTTTTTATCTTTTTAGCAATATCAATAGCAAAATATGTTATAATAGCGCAAGCTCCAGCTCTTTTAAATGCAATCAAACTTTCAATAATTGAATCATCTTTTAAAATTTTTTTTTGAATAGCATTTTTAATTAAAAAATATTCTCCTGAAACTTGATAAGCTAAGACTGGTACTTTGAAATTATTTTTTATTTGTTTAATAATATCTAAATATATCATACCCGGCTTTACCATAACCATATCGGCACCTTCTTTTATGTCTAGCGCAACTTCTCTAAATGCTTCAGAATTATTCCTGAAGTCCATCTGATATGTTTTTTTATCATTTTTAAGTTTAGATTTACTTCCTACAGCGTCTCTAAATGGACCGTAAAAATTTGAAGCGTACTTTACTGCGTATGATAAAATACTAACATCTTTAAAATTATTTCGATCTAACTCTTGTCTTATTTTACCTATTCGACCATCCATCATATCTGATGGAGCGATGATATCGCATCCCATTTTTGCTTGAAGCAATGCTTGTTTTACTAAAATTTTTATAGTTTGATCATTATCAATTTGGTTATTTATAATCACCCCATCATGACCATGCGAGGTATAAGGATCTAAAGCAACATCACACATAACTCCAATTTCTGGAAATTTTTTTTTAACAAACTTTATCCCTTTGCAAACTAAATTATTAGAATTTAGAGCTTCTGTTCCATGTTTATCTTTTTTAAAATTAGGTGTGTAAGGAAATAATGCAACCATAGGTATTTTATATTTTCTTACTTGTTTTAGAATTGATGAAAGTTTATCCAAAGTGTATCTTTTAATTCCAGGCATTGATTTAATCGACTCAATTTTATTTTTTCCTTCTCTTATGAAAATTGGAAGAATAAGATCATTGCTAGATATACTGGTTTCAGAGATAAGATTTCGTAGCCATTTTGATTTTCTTAATCTTCTTAACCTTGTTTTTGGGTATGAACCGACAATATTCATGTAAAGCTCTGAAAATTTATAGTTTTATGCGACAAATATATTAATATTAATGTAAATAGTGTAATTTAATTAGTTGATATGAGCAATATAAAACTAAATAAAATATTTAAAACTGCATGTATTGCCTCAGACCATGCGGGCTTCAAGTTGAAAGAAGATATTAAAGATTATTTAATTGATAATAATTTTTCAGTATTTGATTTAGGTCCGTATAATGATCGGTCAGTGGATTATCCGGATTACGCAAAAAAGCTTGGAAATAGAATCAAATTAAAAAAGAGCAATGTTGGCATCCTTGTGTGTGGTTCAGGTACAGGTATGGCAATAAGTGCCAATAAAATCAAAACAATTAGAGCGGCTGTTTGCTACAATTTAAAGTCTACAAGATTGTCTAGACAGCATAATAATGCTAATATAATAGCTTTGGGGGCTAGATTTACTAAAAAAAAGTTATCTTTGAAATTAGTTGAAACTTTTTTAAAAACTAAATTTGAAGGCGGTAGGCACTTAAGAAGGGTTAGAAAAATTTAATCATGTCAATAGCATTAAAGTTAAATAAATATTTAAACAGTTTTTTTAAATTAGATTTAAAAGAAGCTGATAAAGAATTATTCAAATCTATACAAGAGGAATTTTTAAGACAACAAAATCACATTGAATTAATAGCCTCTGAAAATATTGTTTCAAAAGCAGTTCTTGAGGCTCAAGGGTCTGTTTTAACAAATAAATATGCAGAAGGTTACCCTGGTAAAAGATATTACGGTGGGTGTGAGCACGTCGATATATCTGAAAATTTAGCAATAGAAAGAGCTAAAAAATTATTTGATTGTAAATTTGCAAACGTGCAACCACACTCAGGCGCACAAGCTAATGGAGCTGTCTACTTAGCTTTATTAAAACCTGGGGACACCACTTTAGCAATGAGTTTAAATTCAGGGGGTCATCTAACCCATGGAGCTAAACCCGCTCAATCAGGAAAATGGTTTAACGCTTTGCATTATGAAGTTGATAAAAAAACTGGATTAATAGACTATGAAAGTGTAGAAAAAATTGCCATTGAAAACAAACCTAAATTAATTATCGCTGGTGGTAGTGCTTACTCAAGAATAATAGATTTTAAAAAGTTCAGAGAAATTTGTGATAAAGTTGGTGCTTATTTACTTGTAGACATGGCACATTTTTCTGGTTTGGTTGCTGGTGGTGCATATCCAAATCCGACTAAATATGCTGATGTTGTAACTTCAACTACTCACAAAGTTTTAAGAGGACCAAGAGGAGGAATTATTTTAACAAATAAAGAAGATCTAATTAAAAAATTTAATAGTGCTATTTTTCCCGGATTACAAGGCGGGCCATTAATGCATGTCATAGCAGCAAAAGCTGTTTGTTTTAAGGAGGCACTCTCAAATGATTTCAAAGAATATACAGCTAATGTAATTAGTAATGCAAAAGTTCTATCCGAAAAATTAAGTGAAAGAGGTTTTAAAATTTTTTCTGGTGGTACAGACACACACCTAATGTTAATAGACTTAAGATCATTTGGTGTAACAGGAAAAGATGCACAAGCTTCTCTTGGAAGAGCCAACATTACTTGTAATAAAAATGGAATTCCATTTGATACAGAAAGTCCAATGATAACATCTGGAATAAGATTGGGCACTCCTGCCTGCACAACTAGAGGCTTTGGAGCAGATGAATTTAAGCTTGTGGGAGATTTGATATTTAAAGTAGTTGAGGGTTTAAGCAAAAACAAAGAAAATAATTCTAAGGTAGAAAAAGAAGTTCAAAAAGAAATTATTGAACTTTGTTCATCTTTTCCTATATATAGTAGTTAGAATATATATGCTTTGTCCATTTTGTAGAGAAAAAGATACTTCAGTAGTTGATTCCAGACCAGCAGAAGATGGCACAGCCGTTAGAAGACGTAGGCTATGTACGTGTCACGGTGGTGTAAGGTTTACTACTTTTGAAAGAGTACAATTTCAAGAGCTATCTGTTATTAAAAGTAATAGTAGAAGAGAACCTTTTGATAGAGACAAAGTTTCAAAATCAATAAGAATAGCAACTCGAAAAAGACCTTTGGACAATGATGCTATAGATAATTTTGTTTACAAGATTATAACTAAAATTGAAGGTCTAGGAGAAAGTGAAATTCCAACCTCTACTATTGGAAAATTTATTATGGAAGGTTTACAATATCTAGATACGGTTGCCTATGTCCGCTATGCCTCTGTTTATAAAAATTTTAAAGAAGCTAGAGATTTTGAGCAATTCGTAGGCAATCTAGATGAGCCGAAATCATAATTTTTTTTCTAATCTAGCTTTTAATTTAGCAGAAAAAAATTTAGGTAAAACCAATAAAAATCCATCTGTAGGATGTGTAATTGTGAAAAATAATTCTGTTATTAGTTCAGGAATTACATCTTATAATGGGAGGCCTCACGCTGAATTTAATGCTTTAAATAAGAATATTAATTTTAAAAATTCCAATATGTATGTCACTTTAGAACCTTGCGCTCATTTTGGATTAACTCCGCCTTGTACAAATATTATTAAGAAGAAAAAAGTTAAGAATGTTTACTATAATTTTAACGATCCTGACTTAAGAACGTATAAAAAAGCAGAAAAGATTTTGAAGAATGTTAAAAAAGTAAAAAAAATAGACATCAAATACAAAAATTTTTACAAAAGTTATTTCTTAAATAAAGTTAAAAATTTCCCATTAATAGATGCAAAAATTGCTGTCTCTAAAGATTTTTTTTCAATAAATAAAAAAAAAAAGTGGATTACTAATTATAGGTCTAGACAAGTTGCCCATTTAATTAGATCTAAATACGATTGTATAGTTTCCACTTCTTATTCAATAAATAAGGATAATTCTTTATTAAATTGTAGAATAGAGGGGTTAGATAAT
>CACPBH010000008.1 GCA_902632145.1 uncultured Pelagibacteraceae bacterium
GAAATTTATTTCAAGAAATACAAATTTTAATCAAAAATTAATTGATCTAGACATAAGATTGCTCAAAAATTTTTATAAATCCATAGGTTACTACGATGTAACAATTAGCTCAAATAGTGCAGAAATTAATGATCAAGAAAATATAAATTTAGTTTACTCAATTGATGCTGGAACGAGATATACAATTGATAAGATTACTACAAATGTAGACCCAGTATTTAATAACGAATTGTTTTTTCCATTAAAAAAATCTTACGAAAAACTAATTGGGAGGTATTATTCTCCGTTTGAAATTAAAAATATATTAGAAGATATAGATGAAATTATAGATAAAAATAATTTACAATTCGTTGAGCATAATGTTGAAGAGGAAGTTCTTGAAAAAACCATTTCTATTAAATTTAATATCTTTGAGGGTAAAAGAGAATTAGTAGAGAGAATAAATATTACTGGTAATAACATTACTAATGAAAGTGTGATTAGAGCAGAGTTATTGCTTGATGAGGGTGATCCATTTACAAATTTAAACCTTAATAAATCCGTTTCCAATCTTAAAGCAAGAAGAATTTTTAGGAACGTAACTCCAGAAGTTTTAGAGGGCTCTAGAAAAAATTTAAAACTGATAAATATAAATGTAGAAGAAATGCCAACAGGAGAGATAAGTGCGGGTGCAGGTATAGGTACGACGGGAGGTAGTTTTGAGGCAAGTGTTTCGGAAAATAATTGGCTTGGAGAAGGGAAAAAATTAGATTTTAATATTTCCACTGATTCAGAGTCTTTATCAGGAACAATAAATTATACAGATCCAAATTATAATTTTTTAGGTAACTCATTAAATTATTTTGTATCAAGCACAGAAAATGATAAACCTGACCAAGGTTATGAAAATACACTTTTTTCAGCAGGAATTAATACAGGTTTTGAACAATTTAAGGATATCTACACAAATCTTGGAGTTTCAGTTAGCCATGATGATCTTACAACTTTAGACTCAGCATCAGCAAATTTAAAAAAACAAAGTGGATCATTTTCAGAATTATTAGGTAGCTATGGTATAACTAAAGATACTAGGAACAGAGCTTTCATGCCAACAAGTGGCTCAATAGTTTCATTTAATCAATCGTTACCAATATTTGCTGACAAACAAGCTATCTCAAACACTTTTAGAGCAACAAAATATAAATCGATAACTAATGATGTTGTTGGAGCCGGAAAATTATATTTAAGCGCGATAAATGGTATGGGAGAGGATGATGTAAGAATAAGTAAAAGAAAAGTCTTGAGTTCTAAAAGGCTGCGAGGTTTTGAAAGAAATAAAGTAGGGCCAGTAGATGGATCAGACCATATAGGCGGTAACTATGTTGCTGCATTAAATTTTGAGGCGACGTTACCTAATTTACTTCCTGAGGCTTACAAAACTGATGTGGGATTATTTTTAGATTTTGGAAATGTTTGGGGCGTTGATTACGATGATAGTTTAGATGAGAGTAATGAAATTAGATCTTCCACAGGTTTAGCTGCAAGCTGGCTTTCTCCAATTGGCCCTCTGTCCTTTGTTTTTTCAACAAATTTATCTAAAGCAGATACAGACAAAACCGAAAGTTTTAATTTTAATCTAGGGACAACTTTTTAATGAAAAATTTTAGAATATTTTTATTTTTTCTAATATTATCGTTTTCAAATAGCAATGTCGTTGCAGACATGCCCCATTATTTAGATTTTAAATATATTCTAAATAATAGTACTGCAGGAAAAAAAGTACAAGACAGTCTTCAAAAAAGATTAAAAAATGGAATAAGCTCATTAAATAAAAAAGAAAAATCTTTACAAGAAGAAGAGAAAAAAATGATACAACAAAAAAAAGTAATTTCTCAAGAGGAGTATATTAAAAAAGTCAATGATTTAAGAAAAAAAGTATCTTCTCTACAGGTTGAAAGAAATAGTCTTCTTGAAAATATATCTAAAGATAGAACTAAAGCTAGAAACGAGATTATGAAAAATCTTAATCCAATCATAGAAAATTATATGCAGGAAAAAAAAATTAGACTTGTTATTGATAAAAAAAATATAATACTTTCTGACGAAAAGTTAGATATTACTAAAGAAATCATGCAATCTTTAAATACAAAATTAAAATCAATTAAATTAAACTAGAGTTTAATGGTTTCTAATAATTTTTTTTTAAAAAAAAAAATCTACATATCAGATCTGTTTCCAAGAGAAAAATTCAAAAAAATAATAAAATTAAATAATATTAGGTCATTAGGAGAGGCTACAAAGTTAGATTTAACTTTTTACGATTCAAAAAAATATAAAAGTCTTGCAAATCAAACAAAGGCTCGTTACTGCATAACTACTGAAAATTTGTCTAAAGATCTTCCAAAATCAATTGAGAAAATTTTAGTTAGAAAAGTTTTAGTAGAACTAGCTAGAGTATCTAAAATTATGTACCCATTTTCAGATTTAGATTATCCTGATTTTTCTTTAAAAAAACCAGCTAAATCAAAATTTAAAACTGTAAAGTTTGGAAATAATGTTTTAATTGGAAAAAATGTTAAAATTGGTAAAAATTCTCAAATAGGTGCCAACACAATTATAGAACATGATGTTCAGATAGGTGATAATTGTATTATTGGTTCTACAGTAATAATAAAGAATTCATTAATTGATAAAAGAGTTGTGATACAAGATAACTGCAAAATTGGACAAAAAGGATTTGGATTTTTACCTAACAAAGGAAAAAATTTTAAGTTCCCACATTTTGGAAAAGTGGTTATTAATAGTGATGTTGAGATTGCATCAGGATGCACCATAGATAGGGGTTCGATTGATGATACCGTTATTGGAAAAAATACTTATATAGATAATCAAGTGCACATCGCGCATAATGTAAAAATTGGAGAAGACTGTATGATAGCTGGTCAGGTTGGATTTGCTGGAAGTTCAACTATCGGCAATAATGTTTCAATTGGTGGCCAAGCAGGAATTTCAGGTCATCTCAAGATTGGTAATAACGTACGAATTGGTGGTGGCAGCGGAGTGGTTAAAGATATTGATGATAATCAAGTTGTAATGGGTTACCCAGCAGTACCATTGAAAGAGTTTTTGAAAAATTTAAAAAAATGAGTGAAAAAGAAATAGATAAGAAAAAAATACAGAGTTTATTACCTCATAGGGAACCAATGTTGTTAATTGATAAGTTAATAAACATTGTTCCTTTAAAATCTGCAACGGCTATTATGCACGTTAAGAAAGAAGGGTTTTACGTTCAAGGTCATTTTCCTGGCCAACCAGTTATGCCTGGTGTTCTTATAGTTGAAGCTTTTGGACAAGCTGCGGCAGCCTTAACTGCGCATGGAATAGATCCAAAGGAATATGAAAACAAATTAGTTTTTTTAATGAGTGTTGACAAAGCAAGATTTAGAAATCCTGTAATTCCTGATTGCGAACTTCACCTTGATATAGAAGCAATAAGATCACATGGTAGAGTTTGGAAGTATAAAGGTACAGCAAAAGTTGATGGAAAAAGAATGGCTGATGCGGAATGGTCAGCTACAATAGTTGATAAAAAATAATGATACATAATTCAAGTGTAATAGATAAAAAGGCTAAAATTTCAAAAAATGTAAAAATCGGACCGTTTTGTTATATAGGACCAAATGTAAAATTAGCAGATAATGTAGAATTAGTATCAAATGTACACATAGAAGGAAGTACATCAGTCGGATCTAATACAAAAATATTTCCATTTGCAAGTATAGGAACTCAACCTCAAGATCTAAAATTTAAAGGTGAAAAAACTATTCTAGAAATTGGAAAAAATAATTTAATCCGAGAGTATGTAACTATTAATCCTGGAACTGCAGGAGGAGGATCAAAAACAATAATAGGTGACAATTGTTTATTCATGATTTCATCACATATTGCTCATGATTGTATAATTGGAAATAATGTAATAATAGCAAACAATGTACCTCTTGGAGGGCACGTAACTATAGAGGACTCAGTTGTTATAGGTGGTAACTCAGCTGTCCAACAATTTACAAGAATCGGTAGACTAGCAATGATTGGTGGAATGACAGGCGTACTGAAGGACGTAATCCCGTTTGGTTTATCGATAGGTAATAGAAATTATTTACAAGGTCTAAATTTAATTGGTTTACGTAGACAGAAATATGACAATCAAAAAATTATGGGGTTAGATAAAGCTTTTAAAGATATATTTGCCTCTAAAAATCTTCACGAAAATTTAAGTAAGATTAATGGTGAATACAAAGATAATGAATTAGTAAGTGAAGTTATTAAATTTATAGAAAAAGATAAAAAAAGGCCAATTTGTTTACCGCTTAGTTAAATATTTATGATTGGGTTAATTTTTGGAGAAACAGAATTTCCAAAATATATATTAAAAAAAATTAAAAGAAAAAGTAAATACCTAATTATAGATTTAACAAAAAAAAAGATATTTAAAAAAGATAGAAATTCTTACGCTGTTTCTATTGGTCAATTCGGCAAGATAATTTCAATATTAAAATCTAAAAATTGTAAAAAAGTTTTATTTGCTGGGAAAGTAACAAAACCAAATTTTAAATCTATTAAATTAGATTTAAAAGGAATTTATTATATGCCAAAAATTATAAAAAGTTCGAAATTAGGGGATGCAGCAATTTTAAAACAAATTATAAATATTTTAAAAAAAGAAAAAATTCAAACTGTGAGATCAGACAAATTTACACCTGAAATAAGTTTGCCTAAAGGAAATTACACAACAATTAAACCAAATGCCTCTGATAAAAAAGATATTCTTTGTGGGCAAAAAGCTCTTAAAAAGTCTGGTAAATTCTCGTTTACCCAAGGAGCTATTTGTAGAAATAATAAAATATTACAAATTGAGGGAAGTAGTGGAACACAAAAAATGATTAAAAAGGTAAAAAAAATAACTAAATTCCCTAATGGAGTACTTATAAAATTCCCAAAAAAAAGACAAGATTTGAGAGTCGATCTTCCAACCGTAGGATTAGAAACCCTTAAACAATGTAAAATGGCTGGATTAAAAGGAATAGTTTTAAAACATAAATTAAATATTTTTTTAAATAAAAAGCAAAGTGTTAAATATGCAAATAGAAATAAAATGTTTATTTTAATTAAATGAAAAAATTATTAACAATTTTTTTACTATTATTCACTAATTTAAGTGCTGATGACTTTAAATTGGAGAAAATTATGCAAGGGTTTGATAGCCCCTGGAGTTTAACATTTATAGACAACCAAAATTTATTAATTACAGAAAAACCAGGAAATATAAAATTTGTAAATTTAAAAGAAAAAAAAATAAAAGATATAAACCATAATCTTAAAGTCTTAGAAGATGGTCAGGGTGGATTATTAGATATACTCTACAACGATAGCATTGTATTTGTGTCATACTCTGAAAATAGATCAAACGGAATGTCTAGTACCTCTGTTGCAAGAGCAAAATTTAATACTGAGAAACTTAATTTTAAAAACATCTTTCAAGCCCAGCCCCCTATAAATTCTGGATATCATTTTGGATCTAGATTGGTGATAAAAAATAAATATTTGTATGTAACTGCTGGAGAAAGAGGACAAGGGATGATAGCCCAAGATCATACTAAACACCCTGGAAGCATTATAAGAGTGAATTTAGATGGATCGATACCAAACGATAATCCAAAATTTATTAATAAAAAAGATTGGCTTCCTGAAATTTTTCAAATTGGTGTGAGAAATCCTCAAGGCATGTCTCTTTCACCTTTTGACAATAAAATATACTTGACCAATCACGGTGCCAGGGGAGGTGATTGGTTTGGAACTGCAAATTTTGGAGAAAACTATGGATGGAAGATTTTAGGCTGGGGCGGAACTAACTATTCAGGCACTAAAATCGGTCCTAAATGGAAACCTGGTTTTACAAAAGCAATAAAGTACTGGGTTCCTTCTATCGCAGTAAGCGCCATGATAATCTATAAAGGCGAAACATTTAAAGAATGGAACGGTGAAGCTCTAATTACATCTCTTAAAGATCAATCTTTAAGAAAAATAAAATTTAATAAATCAAATTTTATTGATGAGAAAATTTTATTTAAAGGCAATATAGGACGAATAAGAGATATCAAGGTACATGAAAATGGCGATTTATATTTACTGTCTGACCGAGGCGAACTTTGGAGAATGTATAAGTGAAAAAAATATTTGTTCTTACTGGAGAACCTTCCGGAGACAAACTAGCATCAAAAGTAATTCGAGAGTTAAAAAAAGTTAATCCACGCATTGAATATTTGAGTGTTGGTGGTGAAAACCTAAAAGCTTTGGATATTAGATCTATTTACGATTTAAAAGAGATCACTTATTTGGGATTTACTAAAGTAATTTCTAATATATTCAAAATAAATAAAAAAATCAATGAAACTGTGAAAGCTATTATAGATTTTAATCCAGATATACTATTCACCGTTGATAGCCCTGACTTTACTCTAAGAGTAGCGGAGCGTGTTAAAAAACAAAATAAAAAAATTAAAACTATTCATTACGTTGCACCTCAAGTTTGGGTTTGGAGAGAGAACAGAGTAAAAAAAATTAAAGGTTTTATTGATCATATTTTGTTATTATTTAGTTTTGAAAAATATTACTTTGATAAAGAAAATGTAAGTAATGAGTTTGTTGGACACCCATTGTTAGACGATACCTCAGAAAGTAAAATTGATATCAATCAAATTTTTGAAAAAAATAAAGCACTGATATCAGTTTTTCCCGGTAGCAGAATTTCTGAAATAGATACTCTGATGCCAATCTTGTTAAATTTCATAGAATTAATGAATAATAATTATCAAGATTTTATTTATATATTTCATTCAACAAAACAACATTATCAATTGATACAAAATCATATTAAATCAAAAGATATAAAAAATTATGAAATCATTAGCGATGAAAAAATAAAATCCCATACTCTGAAGAAGTCTGTATTTGCAGTTGCAAAATCAGGAACTGTATCTTTAGAAATTTGTAAATCCAAAATACCCTCAATTATTTTATATAAAATGAATTTAATAAATTACATTATTGTAAAAACATTAGTAAAAGTGAAGTTTGCTAATATTATTAATATTGCAGCAAATGAAGAAATAATTCCAGAACTACTGCAGTCAAAATGTAATGCTAAAAATATTTTTGAGACTGTCAATTACTTTATAAACAACCCAAATAAAATGAAAGAACAAATAAATAAATCCCAACAAATTCTCGATAAACTGAAGACCACAAGTCCTTCAGCTGTAACTGCAAGTAAGATTTTAATTAAATATTTATAAATTTAAAATTATTTTGAAGGTAACCATCTTTCATAATTTTAAAATAATAACCTCTGGGTTTTAAAGATAAAGTTTTTTTTTTCATATAATAAAACATTATTTTTTTCTTTTTATACTTAAAGTATTTTTTAATATATAATCTAGGATACTCTTCGTATTTGTCTAATTTGTTTTCAATATTTTTATCTATTTTATAGATCAACCCTTGTACTTTTGAATTTATTTTTCTTTGTAGATCAGGGATAATGTATTTTGTTCTGAAAACAACTTTGTAGTTTTCAAGAGTGTATTTTTTAAATAATTTTGCATTCTTAAATTTTTTTAAAAAAATTTTCTTATTTAAGTTTGTTCCGTATGCAAAATAATATATATCCACTTTTTAAAATATTTTTTTCTCTAAATTTAAGATAAAAGCATTGTTAAAACAATTATAATTAATAATATACTCACTAAGATGATAATTTATACTCACAATGATTGCTTATTAAAATTTAATGGTCAAGGTCACCCCGAAAGGAAGGAAAGACTAGAAAGTATAATCTCTTCAATAAAATCCTCTAACATTTCTGTAGAATTTAAAGATAGTCCATTGGTTAATTTAGATATTATATCTTTGGTTCATCCAAAAAAATATATTGAAAATATTTTTAAAAACATACCAAAAAATGGAATTGTAGGTGTAGAAAAAGAACCTTACGCAGACACCATGTTATGTCCTAATAGTAAAAGTGCTATTTTAAGATCTTGCGGTTCGGGTATAGCTGCCTGCGATGATTTGATGATAAAAAATGAGAGAGTTTTTTGTGCAGTCCGACCTCCAGGACATCATGCAGAAACTATTAGAGCGAATGGTTTTTGTTTTATAAATAATATTGCCGTTGCGGCAAAATATTTACAAAAAAAATATAAAATAGGTAAAATAGCGATTATTGATTTTGATGTTCATCACGGTAACGGAACTCAAGAGATTTTCTATAAAGATAAATCTGTCGCTTACGCATCGTCTCACGAATTTCCATTATTTCCAGGAACTGGAGCTGAACATGAGACAGGCGTAGGAAATATTTTTAATGCCACTTTAAGAGCTGGTACAAAAAGTAAAGAATTTCATGAAATTTTTGAAAAAAAGCTTTTAACTCCTGTAGCAAAATTTAAACCAGACGTGATTTTAATTTCTGCAGGTTTCGACGCTCATAAAAGAGATCCTTTGGCAAATATAAACTTAGTATCTAGTGATTTTTTTACCATTACTAAAAAAATAGTTGAAGTTGCCAATGTTCACTCAAGAGGAAGAGTAATTTCTTTTCTGGAAGGGGGCTATGATTTAGAAGCTTTGTCTGAAAGTATAATTGAACACCTTAAGGGTTTAAAGACCCATATTTGACCAATTATCAGGATTTTCAAATTTTTCTATTTCTTTTTTTGTTACAGGTCTAAAGAGATAAAAAACAATATATGCGGTTAGAAAAAATAGAAAAATTGAATTCATAAATACATACTATCAAATTTTAGATAAATATTATCATTAAAAACTCAATATTTTCTTAATTTTTTATTCACACAACACCCAAATCGTTCACATATAAAGGTGATTTAATAGGTCAAAAGTTTAAAGTCCGACTCATGGATCCAATTATAGTTATTGCTGCAAGTATCATACTCGTAGTAACAGGGGCAATAGATCCTCTTCTTAAAGATAAAGAAGACGTAGCTCAAGCACCTAAAACTGAGGTTTCAACGCCCGCTCCTGAACCTAAAAAAGAACCAGAGCCTGAACCAGAGCCTGAACCAGAACCAGAGCCAACTAAAGAGCCTGAACCAGAACCAGAGCCAGCTAAAGAGCCTGAATCAGAACCAGAGCCAGAACCAGCTCCTCAAACTGAAGAGCCAAAAGAACAAGTTAACGCTGAAGCCAACCAAGAACAAGATGCTAAACCTGAAGAAGAGGAAGTGAAACCAGTTACAGAAGAAACACCAATTGAAGAAGAAAAAGAAGGGTTAAGTATCGTAAATATCATGTTGTACATTCTAGGTGCTATTGCAGTTATTGCTGCTGGAATATATTTCTTTATGAGAAGAGAGCCAGCTCCACAAAGTGCAGCAGATATTGCAAGAGCTCAATCACAGGAACCAACTCCTGAACCTCAGCCAGAACCTGAACAAACAGTTCAAGAGGAAACACCAACAGAAACTACTCAAGAAGAAACTCAACCAGAAAATACAGACCAATCATCTAATACAGATCAATCATCTGATAATAATGATGAAAATAATAACAGATAAATTAAAATTTCTTTCCACCTTCAAGATATGCACACTTTTCGCAAGTTTTTTCAATATTAGGCGGTTCATCTAAGTTTAGCACATCTTTCATTTCAATTAATTTTTTCTCTATCCAATCGGTATTTACTAGGTATGGGATTAGTGTAGTTTTGAAATCTATTTTATTATCGAATTTTTTATTTGTTTTCTCTCCATTACAAACATAAAAAAAAGTTCGGTCTGAAACTTTAAAATTCATTTTTCTTAAGATATGAACATAAATGTCCATCTGTAATTTATAACTAAGATGCCATTCAGAATCTAGATAAGAAGACACTGTTACGGGATAAGTTGACGATTGGGCTTTATAATCTACAACAACTAATTTTTTTTCGGTTAAATCAAACCAAATATCATCAACACCTCCATGGATTATAAGGTTTGTATTTTCATCCAAATATGAAATGCCACCTTTTAAAGAATTTCTCCACATATCTAAATCTTTGTGCTGATAAGGTATAAAATTTAAGTTATGTTTAATCATAATTGGATGGGGTTTTTGTTCTTTTCTATACTGATCGAATTCTCTCTTTAATAGCTCATCGACCGCAACGTTTAGAGCCCATCCAGGCATTGAGGGTTCTTTTAGCCCTTTTACACGATCTAAATAAAAGCACCTTTTACAGCTCATAAAGTTGAAAAATTTAGACCTACTTATTTTAAAAGGAGTATTAGATTTTTTATCGTAAATAGAAGTTTTTCTTGTTCTGAAAGATACAGCGTCTTTCATTTAAATTTGTTTTAGTCTTTTAAGTACTTCAGCCTTATCTAATGAGAGAATAACATCAAAAAGACCAGGCCCAAATCTTGAGCCAACTAGCGCTATCCTCAAAGGTTGTCCTACACCTTTAAAATTAGTTTTATGTTTATCGATTAAAGACTTTATTAAAGGTTCTAAAGTTTCTCTAGATAATGAGGAAAGTTTTTCATACTCATTAATAAATTCATTTATTATTTTTTTTGATAAATCATTAATTAATTTTTTATCATCTGCGCTAATCTCAATTTTATCGCTAATGATGTACTGAGCGTTGTTCCAAATGTCTTCTAAAGTTTTTGCCTTATTTTTTAAAAAACCCATAGATTTTAAAATAATACTCTCTTTTGACTGATTTAAAGGTTTTTTGTATTTTGAAACATATTCTTTAAAAAAATTAAAAAGATCTTTCTGATCGATACTCTTTATATATGTTTCGTTTATTGAATAAATCCTATTCATATCTAATTTTGAAGGTGATTTTCCAACACCGCTTAGATCAAATAAATCTATACTTTCCTGCTTTGTAAAAATTTCTTTATCTTTGTAAGACCATCCCAGTCTTAATAAATAATTCCTTAAAGCGTCTGATATAACTCCTATTTTAATATAATCTTCAAGAGTGGAAGCATTATCTCTTTTTGATAATTTTTTTCCTTGTTCACTATGAATTAAAGGAATGTGAGCAAAGTTTGGAACCTCCCAACCCATTGCTTCATAAATTTGTCTCTGTTTAAAAGAATTGATCATGTGATCATCCCCTCTAATAACATGAGTTATTTTCATTTCATGATCATCAACTGTAGCCGATAGCTGGTATGTTGGGGTATTATCTTTTCTTAATATTACAAAATCCTCAATAGTAGAATTTGAAATGTTTCTATCCCCTTGAACCAAATCTTTTATAATTGTATTCCCTGATATTTTACTTTTAAATCTTAATACCGGTTTTACTCCTTCTGGAATTTTTAAATCTTTGGCATCTCTCCATTTTCTATTATAAACATATGGTATCCCTTGTTTTTTGCACTTTTCTTTTTGCTCATTAATTTCTTCTTCAGAGCAATAACATTTATATGCAAAACCTTTTTTTAATAGTTCCTCTGCAACTGCAACGTGTTTAGATATATTTTTAGATTGAATATATTCATTCCCATCATGTTCAATTCCGAGCCAAGCCAAAGATCTAATAATTTGTTTTTTGAATTCGTCTTTAGATCTTTCTTTGTCTGTGTCCTCTATTCTTAGAAAGTATTTACCCTTGTTTTTTTTAGCTAAAAGCCAGTTGAACAAAGCTGTACGAACGCCACCAATGTGAAGAGGCCCTGTAGGAGAGGGCGCAAACCTACAATTAAAAGACATTTATATTAATTAAACTATTTTAATGAAAGTTTCTATATAAAGAAACAAGTTTACCTTGAATTTTTATTCTACTTGCAGCGTAAATTTTAGTTCCGTAGTTTCGATTTGCTGCTTCAAGAGCGATAGTGTTTCCTTTTTTTCTTACTCTTTTTAAAGTAGCTTCTTGATCGTCTATTAAAACTACTGCAATCTGTCCATTATCTACATTGGAAACTTTTTTTATAATAACTGTATCACCGTCAGCAATACCTGCTTCAATCATTGAGTCACCTTTTACTTTAAGACCATAGTGCTCACCATTATTTTGAAGATCCTCTGGCAATGCAACTCTATCAACTTCTTGTTGAATAGCCTCAATTGGTGTACCAGCGGCTATACTCCCCAATACTGAAACATCAGTAGATTTATTATCATTTTTATCTAATCCACCTTTGATAACGCTTGGAGTAAACTTATTAAATATATCGTTCGCACTTGCGTTCTCTGGTAATTTTACTACTTCTAATGCTCTAGCTTTATGTGCTAATCGCTTAACAAAACCTCTTTCTTCTAATGCAGAAATTAATCTATGTATTCCTGATTTCGACTTAAGGTTGAGTGAATTCTTCATTTCCTCATAAGAAGGAGAAATCCCTGAAGATCTAATCTTCTTATTGATGAATATTAATAAGTTTTTTTGTTTTTTTGTTAGCATAGAACAAACCTCGTACATGTATGTTCTATAAAAGTTCTTTTTGAATTACAACTTCAAATAAATGGCTAATTTATTGAGTAATTTGAATTAATTTTTCCATTAATTCATTAGGATTGTCAGATTTTAAAAGTGATTCTCCAATAAGAAAATTTTTAATTCCGGTTTTTTCGTAAATATATTTAGCATCATCTGCAGTTTTAATTCCGCTTTCAGAAATAATAGGGCCTTTGTGTGTTTTAATAACTTCAAAAATTGAAATAGTGTTATTTAAAGAAACTTCAAGTGTTTTCAAATTCCTATTATTAATTCCAATTAATGCTTGATCAAATTTTAGGGCCATTTCAGCTTCTTTTTGATCATGTACTTCTACTATGACTGATAGATTATGTTTTAAAGCCTCAGAGTAAATCTCATCTGCTTGGGCTCCATTAAGAGCTGCAATTATTATCAAAATACAATCACAACCATAACTTTTAGATAATGCGATTTGGTAAGGATCAATAAAAAAATCTTTAGCTAAAATTGGAACTTTAATTTGTTTTTTTATATCTTGAATATAATCTAATTTACCCAAAAAATGCTTTTCTTCCGTCAAAACTGAGAGGCAAGTAGCACCATTATTTACATACATTTTCGCGATTTCTAAATGATCAAAATTATTTACAAGAACACCAGCAGATGGGCTAGCTTTTTTGATTTCGGTTATTAAAGAAACACTCCGATTTTTTTGGATTGTTTCTTTAAAATTTAAAAAACTTTGCTCTTTAATGTTTTTTTCTAAAATATCTAAAGATTTTTCTTTTTTAATCAGGTCCAAAGAGTATTTTTTTTCCTCGATAATTTTTTCTAAAATATTAGTCATTAATTTGATTGAATTTTTACTAAGTGGTGAAATACCTTTCCCGAGTTTAAATGTTTAGTAGCCTTTTCGTACGATGTCTTAAAATCACTTTCTTTACCAGAAACTATTAAACCTGCGGCTACATTAAGAGCAACAGATTGAGAGAATTCATTTTTTTTACCTTTAAAAATTTCAATAATTTTCTCAGAATTATATTCTGCATTTTTTCCTTTTAAATTCTCCTTATTTGCAGAATTAATCCCTAAAATTTTCGGATCAATTATAAATTCTTTAATTATTGAGTCTTTAAGTTCTACCACATATGTTTTTGCAAACGGTGATATCTCATCCATTCCATCTTCGCTATGAACGATGAATGCGTGAATAACTCCGTTTTCTTTAAGCGCCTCAGCGAATGGTTTCATCCATTTTTTATTAAATACTCCTATTACCTGTCTTTTTACTTGTGCAGGACTACTTAAGGGACCAATTAAGTTAAAGATCGTTTTCTTTCCCATTTTTTTTCTAGCAGGCCCAACATGTTTCATTGCTGAGTGATAATTAGGTGCAAACATAAAAGCAAAATTAAACTTTTTTATACTTTCCTCAACCTCATTTGCTTTCAAATTAATATTTATTTTTAATGCCTCTAATACATCTGCAGATCCACAGTTCGAAGATACAGCTTTATTACCGTGCTTAGCAACTTTTACACCCATACTCGCCAAAACTATAGCTGCAGCAGTGGAAATATTTAAAGAGTTTTGCCCGTCTCCTCCTGTTCCGCAGGTATCTATTGTGTCTTGTTCAGCTTTAACTTTAGTAGCTTTTTCTCTCAAAACAAATATCCCTCCAGCTAGCTCATCTTTAGTTTCACCCTTTTTTACAAGAGACTCTAAAATTTCTATAATCGAATTTTCGTTATATTTACCCTCCATAAGTTCATTGAATAGAGCTTTGCTTTCTTCAAAGGAAAGGCTTTGACCTTTTTTTAAATTTTCTACTAAATTAGACATTTAATTACTTATAAAATTTTTAATTAATTTCATTCCTACTTTAGTACTTATACTTTCAGGGTGAAATTGAAACCCATGAATATCATATTCTTTATGCATTAATCCCATTATTGTTTTATTATTAGTTTCAGCAGTAATTAATAGTTTTTTTGGGAACTTTTTACGATCAACAACTAAACTATGATATCTAGTCGCTTCAAAATTATTTTGAATATTTTTAAATAAACCCTTTTTAATATGTCTAATCTTACTTGTTTTGCCGTGCATTAGATTATTAGCATGGATAATCTTTCCTCCAAAAACTTGACCAATGATTTGATGACCTAAGCAAACTCCAAGAATTGGAATTTTTTTGTAAACTTCTTTTACGATTTTAAGACAATTTCCGGCTTGATTAGGATTTCCAGGTCCTGGGGATATTACAATTTTATCATATTTTTTTCTTAAAACCGTTTTTCCGTCAATCTTATCATTTCTAATTACTTCAACATTTTTCTTAATTTTTGAAATGTAATGAAACAGATTGTAAGTAAAACTATCATAATTATCTATTAATAAAATTTTCATTTAATCTACTGCTTTCATTAATGCTTTAGCTTTGTTTACTGTTTCGGCGTATTCTTTTTCAGGCTTGCTGTCAGCCACAATGCCTGCTCCAGCTTGAACATAAAACTTATCCTTTTTAATTAAAGCTGTCCTTAGGGCAATACAGGTGTCAAATTCATTATTAGGGGTGAAGTAACCAATTCCACCTGCATATAATTTTCTTTTATTTTTTTCAAGCTCGTCAATTATTTCCATTGCTCTAATTTTTGGAGCTCCACTTACTGTGCCTGCAGGAAAACCTGATAAAAGCGTTTCAAAAACTGAGTTTTGATGGTTGAGCTTTCCAATTACATTCGAAACGATATGCATTACATGAGAATATTTTTCTACTTTAAACTTTTCAGTTACTTTTACAGTATTAATTTTTGAAACTTTTCCTACATCATTTCTTCCAAGATCCAGCAACATGAGATGTTCAGCTAATTCTTTTTTATCTTTAAGTAAATCTGATACGTATTTTTTATCTTCTTTTAAATTTCTTCCTCTTGGTCTTGTTCCAGCAATTGGTCTTATTGTAACTTCGCCTTTTCTTAATCTCACCAATATTTCTGGACTACTCCCTAAAACTTTAAAATCTTCATAATTAAAATAAAACATAAATGGTGAAGGATTTGATTTTCTCAATTGATTATAAATTTCTATAGGTTTTTTGTTTATTTTTCTCTCAAACCTTTGACTTAAAACTACTTGAAAAATATCTCCATTTTTTATGTAAGTTTTTGCTTTTTTAACTAATTGTTTAAATCTTTTTTTTGAAATATTTGATTTAATAGAATTTTTATTTTGTTTAAACGTAAATTGTTCTGGAAGTTTTATATTTTCAAAATTCTTAAATAATTCAAACTTTTTAACAATAGAGTCATAAGCCTCTTTGTAACTCTTAATTTTAGTATCAGCATAAACATTTTCAATGTAGTGAATTTTTTTTTTTAAATTATCATAGATAACCAGATTTCTTGGACGAGAGAGCCTCACGTCTGGAATTTTTAAGTCATCTTTACACTTATTAGGTATTTTCTCAATGTAACGAATTACATCATAAGAAAAATAACCTACTAGCATTGAGGCCATTGAAGGTAATTGACTTGGAATCTTAATCTTAAAATCTTTTATTAGTTTGTTTAAGTATTTTAAAGGATTAGTTTTGATTTTAACTTTTTTTTTATTAGTTTCTATTGTAACTGTATTATTATTAATATCCCAACGCTTATCTGGGTTTAGACCGATAATTGTATATCTTCCTCTAATAATACCTTTTTCAACAGACTCAAAAATAAAACTATTCTTTTCAGCTAAGAGAAATTTAAATAGATTTTCTACCTTATAATAATCTTTACAATTAAAAGATTTGAATAAAATTTGATGTAACTTTTTTACGTGTCTTTTTTGAAAATCTTTAAAGCTTGTATTTATTTGCATTAAAATGAATTTTTAACTCTGTCTATTGTCCTTTGATTTAACTCAACTTTGTACTTCTCAATAAGATTATTATCATGCGCTTGATAAATACCATTAATTAAACTCAAACGAGCTTTAGCTTCGTATTGCTCATATTCATTACTATCTTTTTTAAGTTCTTTATACTGAGTATTTAGAGCTAAAACTAAAAAACTTTTTGTTAGGGTATTGTTTGTTATTAGATCAACCTCACCGTCTTTAGTAAGAAAAATTCTTTTGATAATACCTTCAGAAAAAATATCGTTTTGTTTTAAATTGCTTATTTTATAATCCTTTATTTCTAATTGATTATCTGATGCAAATTTTTTAAACTTTTCATTATCAATTGCGCCCATACTTATATCCTTGATAATCGAAGTATTACTCTCTATCTTATTTCTAAAACTTAGTTGGGCGTTAAGCGCTTCTTGAACCTCTGGATCAGTAAATGGTCTATCTTTTTTCTCAATTTTATTAATTTCAGCTAAATAATATTTATTTTCTAAATTAATAATTTCAGGCACTTGAATAGATTTTAAATTATAAATTTTTTTAAACAAATTGTCAGATAAATTATCTATTTTTTTTTGGTTTTCGTTCTCTTTATTTGCATTTACCTTTTTTAATAAAATTGGTTTTAAATTATTAGTTTTAATTGTTTCATCAAAAGATTGTCCATCTAATATATTATTTTCAATTGTATCTAATTGTTTGAAAAAAGCTTCATTATATTCTTTGCTGCCACTAATTTTTAAAGGGTCGATTTCAACATAACGAATACTTTTAAATTCTGTAAAAAAAACATTTTTATTTTTTTCATAAAGTTCTTTTTTATTCTCTTCAGTTGGCTTATTTTTTGAGTGGTATTTTTCTAAATCAATGTATTTGATTGTTTTTGTTTGATTATCTTTTCTATATTCTTTTTTTACTAATAATTCTGGAACAACAACCCCTCCAGATAAAGAGCTTAAGAATTGTCTTTTTTTCTCTTGTTCAGCGATATTCTTTTCAAAAAGTGGAGCGGTAACGCCACTTTTAATTAGGAATTTTTCGTATTCTGTTCTTGAGAATTTGTTATCTTTAAAAAATAGTGTATCGTTTTTAATTATATTTCTTAAAGAATTATCATTAACAGTTATCCCGAGTTTTTCAATTTCTAAAACCATTACCCTTTTTCCAATATATTCAGATAAAATTTTTTCAATTAAATCTGTTTTTGGTAAATTTTTTATTTGGTCTTCATTTAGATTAAGTCGTCTGAGATATTCAACAAATTCTTGAGTGCTTATTTTTTCAGAGTCTATTGAAGCTATGACATTTTGATTTCCACCTCTAAACACATCGCCCATTCCCCAAAAAACAAATGGAAGAATAATTATACCCACTAAGAGTTTTATAAAAAAAGACTTAGAAAATTTACCTATTGATGTTAGCATTATTATAATCTATTAAGTTCCTAAAATTATACACCTATAGATTAAAATTTATATTAAGGCAAATAATGAGATATTTCATCGGTAATTGGAAAATGTTTGGAGTTCCAAAATCCATTAATATACTTAACAAAATTAATTATTTTCACTCAAAAGATAAAAATCGTCAAAAATATAATGTTGTAATAACACCTCCTTATACCCTTATTGAGACATATGCTAAATATTTTAAAAACAAAAGAATTTCTATTGGTTCTCAAAATTGTTATCAAAAAGACCAGTTTTCATCTAATACTGCAGCGGTTAGCCCATTTATGATTAAAAGTGTCGGCGCAAAATACACTTTAATAGGTCACTCAGACAATCGAAGTGAAGGTGATACAAACGAAATGTTAAAGAATAAAGTTTTTTTTGCATTGAAAAATAATCTAAAAGTAGTTTTTTGTATTGGAGAAAATAAGACACAAAAAAAAAATAAAAAAACTTTCAGCGTTTTAAAAAAACAGCTTACAAATGTGTTAGATAAAAAATTTAATAAGAATAATATCATTGTTGCTTACGAACCTATTTGGTCAATAGGCACTGGTAAAATACCAACAGAAAACGAACTTAAGAAAACAACAATTTATATAAAACAAGTTTTAAAGAACATCTTTAGAAAAAAAAGTCCCGCTGTTCTTTATGGCGGATCAGTAGACGGGAGCAATGTTGAAATGTTTAAAGAAATTAGAGAAATTGACGGTTTTTTGATAGGAGGCGCTTCAAAATCCTCAAAAAAATTTATTGATATAATAAAGAATTACTATAGATAAACATCATGGAAAATTTACTTATTTTAGTTAACATCATACTTGCCGTAATTCTAATAATAGCAATTCTTTTACAAAGATCAGAAGGTGGAGCTTTAGGTTTAGGTGTTTCACAAGACAATTTCACATCTGCTAGATCTGTAGGAACTTTTTTAACTAAATTTACTTCAATAATAGCTACACTATTTATTGTTTGTAGTATTGCTATAGTAGCAATTTCAAGAGATGAGATCCGTGAAACGCAGTCTGTTTTGGAAAAAGAAGAAGAAGAAAATTCAAACCTTCCACAAATACCTCAATCCAAGTAATTAAGACTTTGTAATTCTCAATTTTTGAAGTATAACATACTTCCATGGCGCGATACATTTTCGTTACTGGCGGCGTGGTCTCATCTTTAGGAAAAGGATTATCATCTGCATCACTTGCATATTTATTACAATCTCGAGGATATAAAGTTAGAATAAGAAAACTTGATCCATATTTAAATGTAGATCCTGGGACTATGAGCCCATTTCAACACGGTGAAGTTTTCGTTACTGATGATGGCGCTGAAACAGATTTGGATTTAGGACACTATGAGAGATTTTCAGGAATTTCAGCGAAAAAGTCAGATAATATAACTACAGGCAAAATTTATAGCGATGTTTTAAAAAGGGAACGACAGGGAAAATATTTAGGAAAAACCGTTCAAGTTATCCCTCATATAACAGATAGAATTAAAGAATTTATTAAAAATGATGTTGCTAAAGAAGACTTTGTTATTTGCGAAATAGGAGGCACCGTCGGTGATATCGAAAGTTTACCTTTTTTAGAAGCTATAAGACAATTTTCAAATGAAATAGGTAAAAAAAATACTTTATTCATTCACCTAACTTTAGTTCCTTACATGAAGGCCTCTGATGAGATAAAAACAAAACCAACCCAACATTCAGTTAAAGAATTAAGGAGCATAGGTATTCAACCAGATATTATTATTTGCAGATCTGAAAGATCTATACCTTTAGATCAAAGGAAGAAGATTTCATTATTTTGCAACGTTTCAATAGAAGATGTTATAGAAACTGTGGACGTAAAAACAATTTATGAAGCTCCAATAAGTTTTAATAAAGAGAAACTAGATGAAAGAGTTTTAAGATTTTTTAAAATTAAATCTAAGAAAAAAGTAAATCTTTCTCCTTGGAAAAAAATTACTCATTTAGTTTTGAATACAAAAAATAAAGTTAACATAGCAATAATTGGTAAGTATGTTGAACTTAAAGATGCATATAAATCTTTGGATGAGGCTTTAACTCATGGTGGAATAGCAAATAATTTAAAAGTGAATTTAATAAGAATCGAATCTGATTTTTTAAAACCAAGTGAAATAAAAAATAAACTTAAAGGAGTATCTGGAATTTTGATACCAGGAGGATTTGGTAAAAGAGGTACAGAGGGAAAAATAGCAGCTATTAATTATGCAAGATTAAACAAAATTCCTTTTCTTGGTATCTGTTTTGGTATGCAAATGGCAGTGATTGAATTTGCTAGAAATAAATTAAATATAAAAAAAGCAACATCTAGTGAATTTGGACCATCTAAAGCGTCAGTCGTTGGACTTATGAGTGAATGGACAAAAGATGGAAAATTGATGAAGGGTACTAATAAAGATTTAGGTGGAACAATGCGCTTAGGTAGTTATGAAGCAAGACTTAAAAAAGACACAAAAATAAGTAAAATTTACAATGCAGCTAAGATAAACGAAAGACATCGTCATAGATATGAAGTTAACATCAATTATAAAAAAGATTTTGAAAATAAAGGTATGATTTTTTCAGGTTTATCTCCAGATAATAAATTACCAGAAATTATAGAATTAGAAAACCATCCTTGGTTTATTGGCGTACAGTTTCATCCTGAATTTAAATCTAGACCTTTATCGCCACATCCTTTATTCTCATCATTTATAAAGGCCTCAAAAATCGATAAAAGAAAATGAATAATCATAAAGTAAAATGCTCTAATTTTGAAATCGCTAACAACAAACCATTTACTTTAATTGCTGGCCCCTGTCAGCTTGAGAGCGAGGAGCATGCCATAAAGATTTCTAATGAACTAAAAAAAATTACAAGCGAACTAGGTGTTAATCTTATTTACAAAACGTCTTTTGATAAAGCTAATAGAACAAGTTTAAAAGGAAAAAGAGGTTTAGGTTTAGAAAAATCACTTCCGATTTTTGATAAAATTAGAAAAGAAGTTGGTGTCCCAGTTTTAACTGACGTCCATACCGCCGAACAATGCTCTGTAGTTTCCAATCACGTGGATGTACTTCAAATTCCGGCATTCTTATGCAGACAAACTGATTTATTAATTGCTGCTGCAAAAACTGGTAAAATAATTAATGTTAAAAAGGGACAATTTTTAGCTCCGTGGGATATGGCAAATGTAATAAAAAAAATTGAAGACTCCGGTAATAAAAATATTTTAATTACAGAAAGAGGAGCTAGCTTTGGTTACAATACACTAGTTTCAGATATGAGAGCCTTACCTATAATGTCTAAACTCGGATTTCCAATCGTATTTGATGCAACTCATTCAGTACAACAACCAGGTGGCATGGGAGAGAAAAGCGGTGGACAAAGAGAATTTGTTCCTTATTTAGCTCGTGCTGCTATTGCAGTAGGTGTTGGAGCAATTTTCATGGAAACACATGAGGATCCAGATAACGCACCTTCAGATGGTCCAAACATGGTTCCATTAAATGAAGTAAAAACCTTGTTAAAAAAACTTACCGAGATCGATAAAATAGTAAAATAAGAATGGCAAAAATTAAAAGTATAAAAGGCAGACAAGTCTTTGATAGTAGAGGAAATCCAACAGTGGAAGCAGAAGTTTTTTTAGAAAATGATATTTCTGCCACTGCAATTTCTCCATCAGGTGCATCAACCGGTGCATTTGAGGCACACGAATTAAGAGATCAGGATAAGAATAAATTTTTAGGCAAAAGCGTAAATATAGCAGTTGAAAATATAAATAATAAAATTTCAGAAAAACTTAAAGGTTTTGAGTCAGACGACCAAAAAAAAATTGATAAAGCTTTATTAGATTTAGATGGAAGTGAAAATAAAACTAATTTGGGAGCTAATACTACTCTAGCAGTCTCACTAGCTAATTCAAAATGTTCAGCCTTATCAAATAAAAAATCATTATTTAAATATCTAGGGAGCACTTTTTCTTTACCTATACCGTTAATGAATATTATTAATGGCGGTGCGCATGCCGACAATGACTTAAATATTCAAGAATTTATGATTAGACCTGACTCAGCTAAAAATTTTATGGATGCTATTGAAAAATGTTATGTTGTTATTCAAAATTTAAAGAAATTGTTAAAATCTAACAAAATGCTCACAAATGTAGGAGATGAGGGTGGATTTGCTCCATCAATTAATACAAATGAGCAAGCTTTGGAGTTAATTGTAAACGCAATAGAAAAGTCAAATTTAAAACCAGGAAAAGATATAGTAATTTGTCTTGATGTTGCAGCCAATGAATTAATTAATGAAAAAGGGGAGTATTCAATTCAATCTAAAAATTATATGTCAGTTGGAGACAACATTAATTATTATAAAAGACTAATATCTAGCTATCCAATTAAATCGATAGAGGACCCTTTTGCTGAAGAGGACTGGGAATCGTGGAAAAAAATTACAAACGAAATAGGGAAAAGTGTTCAAATTGTAGGAGATGATTTATTCGTTACAAATGTAAAACGTTTAAGTAAAGGAATAAAAGAAAAATCAGCAAATTGTATTTTAGTAAAACCAAATCAAATAGGCACTTTGACCGAAACTTTAGAAGTCATTTCAATGGCAAAAGCCGCAAACTTTAATACTATCATTTCTCACAGATCAGGGGATACCGAAGATACATTCATTGCTGATTTGGCTTCCGCGACTATGTCTTCTCAAATTAAAACTGGATCTTTGGCGAGATCTGAAAGAGTGGCTAAATATAATAGGTTATTACGCATAGAAGAAGAACTTGGAAATCAGGCCAAAATGGCTAGAATCTAACTTATGCGACTTATTGAAAGTTTGAAGAAAAAAAAATTTATATTATTTAATATCTTTTTTACGCTTTATATAGGTATAAATTTGATTGGAGGTGAAAGGGGCTTAATCTCTTATTTTGATAAAAAAAGAATTTATGAAGAGCTTAAGATCAAGGATAAGCTCCTGAATAGTGAATTAAAGGATTTAGAACATAAAATATCACTAGTTAAAAATAATGACCTTGATTATTTAGATATGCTTTATAGAGAAAAATTTAGATATGGCACAAAAGATGAAATTATTATTAAATTAAGATGAGTCAAAAACCCAGACATCCTGAAAAAGTAAACAAGCCTATTAATCCAATCAAAAAGAAGCCTGAATGGATTAGATCAAAAATAATAGATTCACAAATTTTCTTTCAAACCAAAAAAGTTGTTAATCAAAATAATTTAGTTACAGTTTGTCAGGAAGCAAATTGTCCTAATATCACTGAGTGTTGGAGCAAAAAACATGCAACATTTATGATTATGGGGGATACTTGTACAAGAGCTTGTGCGTTTTGCGATGTTAAAACCGGAAAGCCAGGCGATCTTGATGTTTTTGAGCCAGCTAAAATTGCAAAAGCTGTTAAAAGTCTAAATCTACAACATGTAGTTATTACTTCCGTAGATAGAGATGACTTAGATGATGGTGGATCCGATCATTTTTACAAAGTAGTTAAAGCAACAAGAGAAAAAAATCCAGAAACGTCAATAGAAGTTTTAACTCCTGATTTTTTAAGAAAAGGCGAGGCCTATAAAAAAGTTTTAGAGGCCGACTTAGATGTTTTTAATCATAATATAGAAACAGTGCCAAGACTTTATACAACTGTTAGACCAGGCGCACGATATTTTGCATCATTAGAACTCTTGAAAAATGCAAAAAAATTTAACAAAAAAGTTTTTACAAAATCTGGAATAATGGTTGGTTTAGGCGAAAATAAAGAAGAGGTAATCCAAGTTATGGATGATCTCAGATCGGCTGAGGTTGATTTTATAACTATAGGCCAATACTTACAACCTTCTCCAAAACATCATCCACTAAATCGTTACTACCATCCAGATGAATTTAAAGAGTTCGAGCAAATAGCAAAAACAAAAGGGTTTTTACTTGTTTCTTCATCACCTCTTACAAGATCTTCTTATCATGCAGATGAAGATTTTAGAAAACTACAAGATGCAAGAAATAAACAGCTTGAATGTCTTCCGCATCAATAAAAAAAATTATTCCCTGTAAAAAAGAACAATTAGTAGAAATGGTTCTTGATATTGAAAAATATCCAGAGTTTGTTCCTTGGTGTATTGAAGGTAAAGTTTTTGATAGAAATGAAAGTGCAGATTTAATTTCGTTTAATGGAGATTTAAAAGTAGGGAAAAGCATTCTAAATGAAACTTTCTTGAGCCATGTGACTTATTACAAAGAAAAAGATACAATTATAGTAACTAATCTTGATGGACCATTAAAACATCTGAAAAATGAGTGGAAATTTAAGGAAGTAAACAATTCGACACAGCTAGAGTTTTTTATTGATTTTGAATTGAAAAATCCAATTTTGAATGGGATAATGAAAAAATCTTTTGAGCTAGGTTTGAATAAAATCGCCAAGGCTTTTGAAGAAAGAGCGATTAAATTATATAAATAATGTTTACAATATCATCTTTATTAATTTTATTTATTTTAACTTTTAAATTCCTGTCTTCATATATCAAAACTATTAGAACGGGCGATCCTAACGAAACCAACCTAACTTATTGGATGTTTTCTTATGATTTTAAATCTAAAACTAAAGAATGGATACCTGAAGATAAACAACTATTGCAAAGAAAACGAGCAAGAAATTTTTTAGTTTTTATACTTTATTTAACTGCTTTTGGAATCTTTTTGTTGCTAAACAGTTTTACAGCACATCTTTTAGATGTAATTGTCAACCCAGAGTTTAGCTATCCCGTTTAATCAATTGTACCAATAAATTTAAAGTTTTTTTTACAGTTTGTTTTTGAATAAAAATTCTTCCTTTATTCTTAAAATTACATTTATTAATAATAACCTTTTTTCCGACCCTTATTCCAATATAAACTAATCCAACTGGTTTTTGTTTAGATCCGCCTTTAGGACCAGCAATCCCTGTTATTGAAACACAGACTTTTGATTTACTAATTTTACTTAAGTTATTAACCATAGCTAAACAACATTGAACACTGACAGCGCCATATTGTTTTATTATTTTCTTAGGAACTTTTAATATACTTGTTTTGGCTTGATTTGAATAAGTGACTAATCCCATTGTAAATACTTTTGATGAACCGCTAACCGAGGTAATAGCGTTAGACAGCATTCCTCCTGTGCAAGACTCCGCAATTGCAAGTTTCATCTTTTTTTTTTTGATTAATGAAATTATTTTTTTATTTAAACTCATTAGAGAAATTTTGATTTAATCACCATAAAGATTATTAATGTAAGGACTACATATAAGCCAGCAATCACATCATCTATTATTACTCCAAAACTATTTTTAAATTTTTTATCAAAAAAATTGATAGGAAATGGTTTTTTGATATCAAAAAATCTAAATAAAATAAAAATATATAAATAAAACAAAACTGCTTCTTGGGTGTCTTTTACTGTCCCATGCGAGATTTCATAAAGATATATAGGAATACATTGACCAATGAATTCATCTATAACAACTTCTTTAGGATCTTTATTTTCATTAAATTTTATATATTCAGATACTGCATAAAAAGAATAAATAAAAATAATCAATAAAGTTACTAAAATAGTATTGTTCGGTAGATTTATTATGTGAAATAAGCTGTATAAAAAAACAGTTGTGATTAGAGATGTTATTGTCCCCGGTGCGAATCTAATTGATCCAATTCCAAAACATGTAACAATTAAATAATTTAATGTTTTAATCATATTTAATAACCGAACATATTGTTTCGCAAGCAATAGCCTTTTCTTTCCCAATTAAACCTAACTTTTCTGTTGTCTTTCCTTTGATGTTAATTTTATTTTTGGAAATTTCACATAACTTAGAAATATTATTGATCATCTTATTTTTAATATTTTTAATCTTTGGTGTTTGAGCGATAATATTGATATCGATATTATTAACAAAGTAACCTTTTAACTTTATTATATCTATTACTTGCTGAAGCAAAATAGTTGACCTTATATTTTTGAATTTTTTGTTTCTATCAGAAAACATTTGACCAATATCTCCCATTTTACAAGCTCCTAAAATTGCATCTGTAACAGAGTGTAAAACTGGATCACCATCAGAATGGCCTAATGTTCCAAGTTTTGACTTAATCTTTAAACCAGCTAAAAAAAGTTTTCTTTTAGGAACTAATCTATGAACATCGAATCCAATTCCAACACTTTGTTGCGATCTAAAGATCTTTTTTAAATTTTCTAAATCTGATTTATCTGTA
>CACPBH010000009.1 GCA_902632145.1 uncultured Pelagibacteraceae bacterium
ATTTTTACCACTTGAGAGCATTAGCTCGTTTTATATTACCTTCAGAAATAAACAACTTGTAATCAGCTCTGTTAGCAAGTTCTCTATTGTGAGTTGCAAATATTATTGTTTTTTTAAGTTTTTTTAATTTTAAAAAAAGTGAAAAAATTTCTCTAGAAGTTTTAAAATCTAAGTTGCCGGTAGGTTCATCTGCCAATATCAATTTAGTTTCTGCTACCAAAGCTCTAGCGATTGCTACTCTTTGTTGCTCACCACCCGAAAGCTCTTTAGGAAAATGATTAGATCTATTTAAGATTTTAACATCTCTTAAAATTTTTTTAGATTTTTCTTTTATGATATTAGGGCTTTCATCGTTTATAATTAGTGGCATCATTACATTTTCTAATGCCGTAAAGTCAGTCAATAAATTATTATCTTGAAATATTATAGAAATATATTTTCTTCTAATCTCATCTCTTTGGCTATCCGTGAGATTTTTAGTTTGTTTTTTATTTAATATTATCTCCCCTTTTGTCGGCTCATCTAATAAAGCTAGTAAATGTAGCAAAGATGATTTTCCAGACCCAGATGGGCCAACTAATGCTACAAGGTCACCTTCTTGTATTTTTAAGTTTATATTTTCAAATAAAGTTATTCTTCCATTCATATGTTCAAAACTTTTTTTAAGATTTATTGTTTCTATTAAAGTTTTATTCATATCTTAAAGCTCTAAAAGTATTCATTTTTGAAATTTTTCTAGCAGGCAAATATGAGGCAATTGCAGAAATAACCAAAGAAATAACGAATATAATTAATATAGAATTTATATTTATCTCGCTAGGTAATTCATCTAAAAAATAAATATCTGATGGAAAAATTTCTAAATTAAATGCTTTTGATAAAAAAATTCTTATTTTTTCAATATTTGAAGAAAATAAAACTCCAAAAAATATTCCACTAATTGTTGCGAAAAAACCAATCGTTAAACCAGTTAAAAAAAATGTTTTTCTTATTGAATGATTACTTAATCCTAAAGTTTTTAAAATTGCTATTTCTTTAGTTTTGTTTTTTATTAAAATAGTTAATCCAGAAATAATATTGAAAGCGGCCACTACAATAATAAGTGAAAGAATAATAAACATAACATTTCTCTCAACTTTAAGAGCGCTAAAAAGTGATTTATTTAAGTCTGACCAAGTATAAATAAAATAGTTTTGATTTATTTTTTGAATTTTGTCTTTATAAATATTTGCTCTTAAGGGATCATCCAAATATATTTCAATATTTTGGTCATCTTTTTCTTTTTCAAAAATTGAAAGAGCGTCTTCAATGTTTACAAACGCAATGTTTTGATCAAAATCAAGGAAGCCTGTATTGAAAATACCTGCTACTTTAAAATTTTCTTGTTTAGGTAAGCTTCCGAGAGGAGTCATAACAAAAGCTGAGGACATTAAATTTAGAGTATCGCCTTTTTTTAAACCCAAGTCAAAAGCAAGCTCTGAACCAATATAAATATTATTAGATTTAAAATCTTTAACATCATATTTTGAAGAAAATTTATCAAAAAATTCAATAATTTTTTTTTCATTTTTATTTACCCCTTTCAAAATCACACCTTTAGCAGTTTCATTGCTTATTATTATTCCTTCTCCTGAATATGATTTACTCAAATTTATATTTTTAAAATTATTTTTTAAATTTAAAATAAAATCATCATCAATTTTAAAATTATTAGGTTGAACTACAACATGTGGGTTTAAACCTAAAATTTTTTGTGTTAGGTCGGTTTTAAATCCATTCATAACCGACATCACGATTATAAGAATAGCAACTCCAAGCATTATTCCTAGAAATGAAAATATTGAGATAATTTTTAAAAAACCCTCTTTTTTTTTGGGCTTTAAATTTCTTAATGAAATAAGTCTCTCAGCTTTAGTAAACAATTTATTATAATTTTATTTTTGATTTAATTTTTTCAAGACTTAAAATTTCACTTTTAGAGTTTAACTCTTTAAATTCAAAATTATCTTTTTCAGATTTTGAGCCAATAATTATTTGATAAGGGACTCCAATTAAGTCATGCTTTTTAAATTTGTTAGACATATTTTCATCAACATCATCTAACAATACGTCAATATTTTGATTTTTTAATTCTTTATAAATATTTTCAGCTTTTACAAGGTTTTCTTTATTATTTTTACTAATGCTAGGTATTATAACTACATCAAATGGTGATATCGTTTTTGGCCATTTCATAATATTATTATTAAAATTTGCCTCAATAGAAGCTCCTACTAGTCTCGAAACCCCTATGCCATAAGATCCCATTTTAACCGAAGTTTTTTTTCCGTCTTTGTCATCTATCAAGCAATTCATGGGTTTTGAATATTTATCACTAAAATAAAAAATATGTCCAACTTCAATTCCTTTTGTCACCATTTGGTTTTCTTTGCTTACTTGTTTATTAAATTCATTTTCCTTAAATTTTTCATCTGTGACTGCATAAATTGTAGAAAAATCTTTACGCATTTTTTGTAAGGACTCATCATTAAATTTGTATTGAGAAGGATCTATTTGTAAAATTCTTTTATCTGCATAAATTTGACTTTCCCCCGTTTCAGCCAAAATTACAAACTCATGCGATAAATCTCCCCCGATCGGTCCTGTTTCTGCTGCCATTGGAATGGCTTTTAAACCTAATCTATTAAATGTTTTTAAATATGAGTAAAACATTTTATTATAAGATTTCTTTGCATCCTCATCTGAAAGATCAAAAGAATATGCGTCTTTCATATAAAATTCTTTACATCTCATTACACCAAACCTTGGTCTGATTTCGTCTCTAAATTTCCATTGTATGTGATAAAGAAGTTGTGGAAGTGATTTGTAGGATTTTACACTAGTTCTAAAAACATCTGTTATCAACTCTTCATTTGTTGGTCCATAAAGCATTTCTCTGCCTTGGCGATCTTTAATTCTTAACATTTCTTCTCCGTAGTCCTCATATCTTCCGCTTTCTTTCCAAATTTCTGAAGATTGAATAGTAGGCATCAACATTTCTTGAGCTCCTATAAAATTTTGTTCTTCTCTTACAATTTGTTCTATTTTTTTCATTACTTTAAAACCTAATGGAAGCCATGAATATATTCCTGCTGAAGACTGCTTAATCATACCTGTTTGTATCATTAATTGATGAGATTTAATTTTTGCTTCTGAAGGAAGATTTTTTGTAATAGGTATAAAAAGCTTTGAAAGATACATTATTGTAAAAACTCTCTTAAATTTAACAAATCAAACTTAACAAGATAATATATGACTAAAAATATTATAGTAGTAATTAATGTAGTTATTAAAAACTTTTTTCCTATTTTTGGATTTTTTGGGGCTCCAGGATCAACTCCACCAATTTTATCCTTAAAAACTTCTTTATTTGATCGAATTCCGATTGGTAGTACTGAAAAAAATATTATCCACCAGATCATTACATAAACGATTATAGAGCCAGTTATACCCATTAAATTCTTGCAATATTGATACTTGTGTAAGGTTTTTTTCCGGTTTTTTCTCTAACTATTCTTCTGCAATTTTGTTTAAGCGTTTCAATTAGATTTTGTTGCTGTTTTTTATTGTCTATTGAAAAGGTTCTACAAATATTCATTATTTCATCTTCCATATCAAAAATAAAAGTATTATCCTCATTTTTTTCAGGAATTCCCTTATATGAAATTACTGGTTTTTTTATACTTCCATTATTTGATATAATAAGTGTAATTTCTAAATATCCATTTACAGATAAGTTTCTTCTATCTTTGATAGATTGAGAGTCAGTTTCAACATTAATATTTCCATCAAGATAAACTTTTCCTGATGGCGCTTTATCAATAATTTCTGGCTTATTTCCAGGAAGAATTTTTATTATATCTCCATTTTCAATCAATAAAGTTTTTGGAACCTGCATTTCTTTAGCAAAAGAAACGTGTTCAGCCATATGCCGGTGCTCGCCATGAACTGGTATAACACATTGAGGTTTTACCCAATTGTACATATCTTTTAGATCATCTCTATTTGGGTGACCGGACACATGTACAAATGCATTTTCCTCACTAATCATTTCCATTTTATTTTTTACTATTAAATTTTGTAAATGATATAATTTTTTCTCATTTCCTGGTATAATTTTAGATGAGAATATTACACAGTCCCCTTTTTCTAAATGTACATCTGGATGAACACCATTAATTATTCTAGTCATAGCCCCCATTGGCTCTCCTTGGCTGCCAGTAGCTAAATATATAATTTTATTTTTGGATACCTTTTTTGCATCTCTAGGCTCTAAAGGCTCAATGAGTCCTTGAAGATAACCACATTTTCGCGCCGCTTTGTAAATTCTTTGCATAGATCTGCCAACTAAACAAATATTTCGCTCAGTTTTTTTGGCACAATAGAAAATAGACTCCATTCGAGCTACATTTGAAGCAAACGAAGTAACGAGGATTCTATTAGTTTTTAATTCCATAATTCTTAATAAACTATCTCTTACATCAGACTCTGAACCAGCTCTTCCTGGGCTAAAAATATTTGTAGAGTCACATATCATCGCCGACACGCCATTATTTCCAATAGATTTTAATTTTTGTTCGTCAATTTGACCTCCAATTAATGGGTTAGGATCGATTTTCCAATCTCCGGTATGTAAAACTGTTCCTAAAGGGGTTTTTATGCTTAAGCCATTAGGCTCTAAAATAGAATGTGTTAAAGTAACAAAATCAATTTCGAAACTTCCCAGCTTAATTTTACTATTTAAAGGCACCACTTCTAAATACGTAGAAATTTCAATTTTTTTTTCTTTAAATTTTTCAAGAATTAAAGCTGCGGTAAATGGTGTAGCGTAAATTTTACATTGAAGACTTGGCCATATATGTGCGACTGCACCTATATGGTCCTCATGAGCATGAGTTAGAACAATTCCAAGCAGATCATCTTTCTTGTCTATAATAAAGCCTGCATCTGGCATAATAAGATCAATTCCCGGTACAGAGTCATCGGCAAAAGAAACGCCCATATCTACTATAATCCATTTTTTTTCATCCTCTTTACCATAGGCGTATAAGTTCATATTTCCACCTATCTCCCCAGATCCTCCTAGAGGACAAAAGATTAATTCTTCTTTGCTCATAAAAATTCCCTGTAAACTTTTGAAACTCCTTTAATTGTAATATTTTGATCAACAATAGTTCTTTTCTTTATTATCTTTTTAAATAAATTTGCATATCCCCCTGTAAGTATTATTTTATATTTCATTTTCCAATTATTTGTTATTTTATAAATTATATTATTAATTAATCCTTCATAACCCCAGATAAAACCAGCATTTAAAGCGTCTTTGGTATTTTTTCCATAACTCTTTTGCCGATTTTTCAAATCGAACATTGGAAGTAAAGCTGTAGATTGACTTAAATTTCTAATAGATAATTTAATACCAGGAGCTATAACTCCACCTTCATATGTTTCATTTTTCACAATATCAAAAGTCGTCGCAGTTCCAAAATCTATTATTAAACAATTTTTAAATTCTTTACCCTTTATAGAATTTACAATTCTATCCGAACCAAGTTGCTTAAAATTTTTTATATTTATTTTGATCATTCTCTTTAAATTCAAACTTTTTATTTCTAATACTCGATAATTTGTTTTTTTAAGGTTTTTTTTAATTTCTTTTAATGCCATAGGAACGACACATGAAAATAATATTTCATTTTTTAATTTTTTTTTACTAAATCTATTAATAATTTTTTTAAAAAAACCCTTTAAAAAAATTTTTTTAGTATCAAAAATAATCGAATTTAAAATTTTTGATTTATTTAATAAACAAACTCTTGTAGAAGTATTTCCTATATCTCCTATTATATAATTCATTTCAATTATTTGTATTTTCTTTTCATATCTGAAAATGATAAATTATTTTTTTCTATTAAAAATCTTTCATAAGCAATGATTATATTTTTTAAAATTTTTTGATTGTTAATTTTTATGTTTAATATATTTTTTAAACTAGTCGAATAAAAGCTTTTACTTTGTGGAGCTATGTTAGTGTTTAACCCTATACCTACTATCAAATAATCAAAATCATTGAATCTTATTACCTCTTGTAAAATTCCGCAAAATTTTCTTTGGTTTACAACCAAATCATTTGGCCATTTTATCTTTATTTTTTTTGGAATTATTTTTGAAAGTACTTTTCTTAACAAAAATGCATTCAAAATTGCAAATTGTTTAAAATTAATTTTTTTTTGATCAAATTTAAAAAATAAGGATAAGAAAAGATTCCCTTTTTTAGAAACCCATTTTTTTCCTAATGTGCCTCTTCCATTAGTTTGTTTTTCAGTCGTAACTATAGTTGGGTTTGTAATATTTTTTTTAATTAGTTTCAGGGCAGTATCATTTGTGCTTTTTACTTTTTTATATTTAATTACGTTAATCTTCATTAACTAACGAATAATGTGTTTACTAAATTATTCAAAATTGAAGGGTACAAAAAAAATGTAATTAGAATTGTACAACTTGCAATTACAGAAAATTGAGCAGTTCTGTTTTTTGTAGGCTCAAATGTGATAATGCTATCATCAAAATAAATGGTTTTAATGATTTTGAGATAATAAAATGCTGACATAACTGTAGTAATTAATCCTATAATTGCTAAAGCATACATTTCTTTTTCCAATACAGCGACAAAAACATAAAATTTTGCAAAAAATCCTCCTAGGGGTGGAACTCCAGCCAGCGAAAATAAGATTATTAATAATGAAATAGCTAAAAGAGGATGTTTTTTTGATATTCCAGACAAATCAGAAATATTTTCTTTATATTGTCCATCCTTCTTTAAGAAGTATAGACAAGAGAAAGCCCCGATATTCATAATCACGTAAATTGAAATATAAACTATTGTGCTTTGGTAGCCAGTTATAGCACCAGTAGCAACTCCAGCGAGTGCGTAACCGATATGGCCAATTGAACTATAAGCCAAAAGTCTTTTGAAATTTGTTTGGATCATTGCTGCCACTGCTCCTAATATCATTGATGCAATAGATATAAAAATTATAATTGTCTGCCATTCTAATAAAATATTTGAAAATGGAACAAACATAAATTTTATTAATAATGCTAGTCCAGCGACTTTTGGAACAACGGCAAAGTAACTTGTGATTGATGTTGGTGCTCCTTCATAAACATCTGGTGTCCACATATGGAATGGAACTGCAGAAACTTTGAATGCAAGACCTACTAATATAAATACCATTGCAAAAACTGCACCTGTATTTTCTCTATTAAGTTGATCAGCAATTAATTCAAAATTTGTTGAGCCTGTAAATCCATATAGTAATGAACATCCGTATAATAATAAACCTGAAGATAGCGCACTCAATACAAAATACTTTACGCCTGATTCTGTTGATTTTAAATTATCTCTATCAATAGAAGCGAGAATATAAAGTGATAAAGATTGCAACTCTAATCCTAAATAGAAAAGTATTAAATCATTAGAACTAACCATAAAAAACATTCCAAGAATCGACAAAAGAATAATTATGGGGTACTCGAATTTATCTAATTTATTATCAATAATAAAATTTTTAGATGAGTTAAGAACAAATAACGTAGATAAAAGAATTAAAATTTTAAAATAATTTGAAAAAGGATCTCTAATAAAACTATCTAAAAATATTTTTTCTTCATTATTAGGGTTTGTTAAAATAATTGAAATAGTAACAATAATAATTAAAGATGTAAGATTGAATATAAGATTGAAGCTCTTTTTAATAAAAACACCAACCATTAGAGTAAAAAAAATTGACAAAGATAAAAAGATCTCTGGAAACATTATATATAAATTGTTTATCATGATTAATTTGTATTTAATGCTATTTCGTAATTATTGATTAAACTATTTACTGAAACATTAAAAGTTTCCATTAGTGGAAGAGGGTAAAGACCAAAAAATAAGATAAAAAAAGCCAAAGTAACTAACATGACAACTTCGGATTTATTAATATCATTAATTTTTTTGATTTCTGAATTATTTGTAACACCAAAAATAACTCTTTTTGTAAGCCAAAGCATATAAGCTGCGCCCAACACGACACCGAACGTTGCCAACATTGCTGCTAAAAAACTTTTTTGAAATGTGCCTGCTAAGACAAGAAACTCTCCTAAAAACCCTGAAGTGCCAGGCAATCCTAAAGCAGCTAAAGCAAATATTAAAAATAAAAAAGAGTATTTTGGAACATAATTTACTAATCCTCCATAAGTACTTATCATTCTCGAATGTAAACGATCATAGACCACCCCTACGCACAAGAATAATGCTGCTGATATCAAACCATGACTGATCATTTGGTAAATGCTTCCATCTATACCTTGCTTTGTTAACGTAAAAATTCCTAAAGTGACGTAACCCATGTGAGCCACAGAGGAATAAGCAATTAACTTTTTCATGTCATCTTGCATTAATGCTACTAGAGACGTGTAAATTATAGCTATTATGCTTAAAGTATAAATAAGAGGAGTAAAATATTCTGATGCTAAAGGAAACATTGGTATTGAAAATCTCAAAAAACCGTAGCCAGCCATTTTTAATAATATAGCTGCAAGAATAACGGAACCTGCCGTTGGTGCCTCTACATGAGCATCAGGTAGCCAGGTATGTACTGGCCACATAGGCATTTTAACCGCAAAAGAACTTAAAAAAGCTAGCCACAGTATATTCTGATATTCTTTTGGTATTTGAATTTCATATATCTGAGTAATGTCGGTAGTACCTGTTAACCAATATATAACTATTATAGCCACAAGCATTAAAACCGAGCCAAGTAGAGTAAAAAGAAAAAATTTAAAGGCAGAATATACTCTTCTTGAACCACCCCAAACTCCTATAATTAAAAACATTGGTATTAAGCCCGCTTCAAAAAACAAATAAAAAATTACAAGATCAAGTGAGCAAAAAACACCGATCATGAATGTTTCTAAAATTAAAATAGCTATTAAAAATTCTTTGACTCTTATTTTGACGCTATTAATACAAGATATGATACAAATTGGAGTGATAAAAGTTGTTAAAACTATAAAGAGTATTGATATACCATCAACACCTAATTTAAACTTTATATAATTATTTATCCAAGATTTTTCCTCTACAAACTGGAATTCAGAGGTATTTATATCTAAAGAATACCACAAAAATAATGAGAGAAAAAAAGTAGCAACACTACTAAATAAAGAAATAGATATTGAACTTATATTTGTGGTTTTATCCTTGGATAATAAGATAAAGAAAGAACTAATTAAAGGTAAAAAAATTAAAGTCGATAATATTGGAAAGTTCATTTTATTTTAAGATCAAATAAGTAAGCAAAATCGATAAACCTAGTAGCATCACAAAGGCGTAATCATAAATAAATCCTGTTTGAAGGCGTGCAGTTTTATTAGAAATTATTTTAACTAATTTTGAAACACCATCAGGTCCAAACCTATCTATTATACCAACATCTCCTTTTTTCCAAAAAAATGAGCCTATTTTCTTTGCTGGATTTACGAAAATTTTTTCATAAAGTTCATCTACGTACCACTTATTTAATAAAAATTTGTATAAAGGCATATTTGTGTTCTTAAAATCCTCCAGAATTTTAGGTTTTAAAATATATAAATAAAAAGAGATAGGTATTGATATTAAAACTAAGATCGGAGTAATTAATAAAAACCATAATGGTATAGATTCATGTTTTATTTCATTTAAAAAAAATATTGACTCTTGCCAAAACTCATTACTGTGATGACCGATAAAGGTAGTTTTAAAAAGATAGCCAGAAAATACCGCTCCGATACCTAAAAATACTAAAGGGATCAACATTACTAACGGCGACTCGTGAGTTTCATCTATAGGAATTTTTTTATTATTATAAGGTCCATGAAAAGCTTTGAAAAATAACCTCCATGAATAAATTGAGGTTAAGAAAGCTGTAAAGATACCAATTGTAGCTGCATAATTTCCTAAAGTAGAATTTTTAAGATATGCAAATTCAATAATTGCATCTTTTGAGTAAAATCCTGATAAAAAAGGAAATCCTGTTAATGCTAGGGTTCCTAGCAACATAAAAGTGTAAGTATATGGGAGTTTTTTTCTTACCCCGCCCATGTTTCTAATATCCTGCTCATCTTTAAATGCATGAATTACTGAACCAGCACCTAAAAACAATAATGCCTTAAAAAAAGCATGTGTAAATAGATGGAACATCGCAACATGGTAAGCTCCAACTCCTGCTGCAAAAAACATGTACCCTAATTGGCTGCAGGTTGAGTAAGCAACTATTTTTTTAATATCATTCTGTACAAGAGCAACTGATGCAGCAAATATCGCAGTTATCATTCCTACAACTGTAACCAGATTTAAAGCATATTGAGAATATTCAAATATCGGCGAACATCTGACTACAAGGAAAACACCAGCAGTTACCATTGTTGCTGCATGAATTAAGGCTGAAACCGGTGTCGGTCCCTCCATTGCATCTGGTAGCCATGTATGAAGTAAAAATTGAGCAGATTTTCCCATCGCTCCAATAAAAAGGAAAATACAAATTAATGTTATTAAGTTTGCCTCAAAGCCAAAAAAAATTATTTTTTTTTCAGCAAGCTGACTTGCGGCCTGAAAGGTTTCTTCAAAATTAATAGTACCAAAAAAGAAAAAGATTAAAAATATTGCAATTGCTAAACCAAAATCTCCTATCCTGTTAACAATAAATGCTTTAATAGCTGCATTATTTGCAGTCTCTTTTTTGTACCAAAAACCAATTAATAGATAAGAACATAATCCAACACCCTCCCATCCAAAAAAAAGCTGTAAGAAGTTATCTGATACAACTAAAGCTAACATTGAAAAAGTAAATAATGATAAATAAGACATAAATCTTGGTTTGTGAGGATCATGACTCATGTATCCAATAGAATAAATATGAACTAATGCTGATACAAAAGTAACAACTACTATCATTATAGAACTTAGTGGATCAATTTTAATTGACCAGTTTGCTGCAAACCCGCCAGAACTTATCCATTCAAAAATTTTATAATTTCCATAACTATCGTTCTGAATTCCATTCCAAAAGACAAGAATAGAAAGCACAGCTGAGATACTGACGAATAAACTTGTAGAGATTTCAGCAAAATATTTTGTAGTTGATCTGCCCAAATAGCCTATGAGAGAACCAATCAATGGTAAAAACAATATTGCGTATTCCATTTAGCCTTTCATTCCGTGAATATCTTCAACTCTTATAGAACCTCTGTTCCTGTAATAAACTACAATAATAGCTAGACCTATCGCTGCCTCTGCTGCTGCAACTGTGAGAATTAGCATAGTAAAAATTTGACCTAAAATGTCACCAGAAAAAATTGAAAAAGATATTAAATTTATATTCACTGCAAGCAAAATTAGTTCAATAGACATCAAAATAACTATAATATTTTTCCTATTTAAAAAAATTCCAATTACGCCTAAGAAAAAAATTATTGCACCTAACGATAGATAATGTCCTAAACCAATTTCAGTCATCTAACTTGACACCTTGGTTAGATTTGACCTCTATTAATTCAACTGCATTTGATGGATCTCTTGAAATTTGATTTAGATAACTTTGTTTTTTTACGCCTACTCTTTCTCGAAAAGTTAAAAGAATTGCTCCGATCATCGCTAATAGAAGCACTATTCCAGCCAACTGAAAATATAAGATATAGTCAGTGTACATAACTAGACCTAATTGATGAGTGTTTGAAATTTCCGATAAAAGTAATGTGCTACTTGACATTAAATCCTCTTTATATTTCCACCCTCCTACAACAACTAACAATTCTAATAAAATTATTACGCTCACAATTAAGCCTGTTGGAATATGAGTTGACTTTTTACCAATAAACCATGATTGTTTTTGTTCTGCAACGTTCAACATCATTACGACAAATAAGAATAATACTGCGACTGCACCAACATAAACAATTAATAATATCATTCCCAAAAATTCAGCTCCAACCATAATAAATAGGCACCCAACTGAAATAAAATCTAAAATTAAGAAGAAAACTGAGTTAATGGTGCTTCTTGAAGTTATTACCATTAAAGATGAAAAAATAGCAATTATGGAGAAGAAATAAAAAAAAATTGAGTGGACTATCATCTATCTGTAAGGTTTATCCAGCTTGATATTTTTTGCCAGGACTGACTCCCATCTATCCCCATTTTCTAAAAGTTTTTCTTTATTATAATAAAGCTCTTCTCTTGTTTCAGTAGCAAATTCAAAGTTTGGTCCTTGTACTATTGCATCAACTGGGCAAGATTCTTGACAAAGTCCACAGTAAATACATTTAAGCATATCAATATCGTAACGTGTTGTTTTCCTACTTCCATCTGATCTCTCTGAGGATTCAATAGTAATAGCTTGAGCAGGGCAAACAGCTTCACATAATTTACAAGCTATACATCTCTCTTCTCCGTTGGGATATCTTCTTAAAGCATGTTCTCCTCTCATTCGAGGACTGATTTGGCCTTTTTCAAAAGGGTAATTAATTGTTTTAGATTTTCTAAACAACTCTTTTACTGCCATGTAGAGAGCAGATATAAACTCAACTAGAAATATAGTTTTTAATAGCCTACTAAAATTCATTAAATGTTTACCTTTGGTAATTTGTCAAAATAAAATAAAAAACTTGCAGTGAACACGAGATAAATTAGTGAAAACGGTAAAAATATTTTCCAGCCCAGTCTCATTAGTTGATCATATCTATATCTTGGAACAATTGCCTTAATCAGAGCAAATAATAAAAATAAAAACAAAATTTTTAATATCATCCATATTGGGGCAGGAATAATATTTAATGGATAAATGTCCATTAGTGGCAACCAACCGCCAAGAAAAAGTATAGAACCCATCGCACACATTAACAATATATTTGCATATTCTCCCAACCAAAACATTGCGTACATCATACCTGAGTATTCAGTTTGATAGCCTGCCACCAACTCGGCTTCGGCCTCTGGTAAATCAAAAGGAGGTCTATTTGTTTCTGCTAGTGAAGATATAAAAAAAATTACAAACATTGGAAAAAGCGGAATCACATACCATAATTCTTTTTGTGCAATAACTATATCGTTTAGATTTAATGATCCGACACATAAAAGAACATTGATAATTATTATTCCTATCGAAACCTCGTAAGAAACCATCTGCGCTGCAGACCTTATAGCTCCAAGGAAAGGATATTTTGAATTAGATGCCCATCCTCCCATGATAATGCCGTAAACTCCAAGAGAGGAAATTGCAAATAAATACAAAATTCCCACATTTATATTTGCTAAAACCAAATCTTCGCTCATAGGAACAACTGCCCAAGCGACCAAGGCCAATGTCATAGTAACGATAGGTGCAAGAATAAAAACTACTTTATTAGCACTAGCAGGTATAATTATTTCTTTAAAGATATACTTTAATGCATCAGCTAAAGTTTGAAAAAGTCCAAAAGGTCCAACAACATTTGGTCCTTTTCTTTTTTGGACTAAACCCCACACTCTTCTATCTAACCAAACTATCATAGCTACGGATACAAGAATTGGGACAACTAAAAAAATTACTTTATAAATCTCTTGACCCAAAATTTCTAAATACTCTATCATAAATTATCTGTGCCAGTTTTTTTTGAACTATGCTTGATCTGTCTACATTCGCTCATCGTTTTCGAGGCTCTTGAAATAGCGTTAGTAAAAAAATAATCTAATTCTTTTATATTAACTTCCTCACTTTCAAAGTAAGGAGATGTATTAATTAATTCACAATTTTTAAAATTGGGTAATTCATTTAATTTTGAAAAATTTGGAATTGATTTTAAGACTTCTTCTCTCAAAGAGTCAAAATTTAATAAGTTTTCATTTTTTCCTAAAGCTTTCGATATTAAATTGAATATCTTCCAATCTTCTAAAGCTTCTCCTATAGGGTAAGAGGCTTTTTTGCATTCTTGCACTCTTCCCTCAAGATTTTCATAAAGACCGTTTTGTTCTGTAAAAGCAACACTTGGAAGAATTAAATCTGCAATTTCAGCCCCTCTATCGCCGTGACTTCCTTGGTAAACAATAAATTCATTATTTTTTTTTATATCTAAATTATCAGACCCTAGAAGATATAATAACTTAAATTGATTATTTTTTAATTTCTCAAAAAATGAATTTCTTTTATTTTCCTCTTTAGATAATATTTTTAAGTCAATTAAGCCAACTGTTGAGGCGTTTTGAGGTAAAAAGTTAAACGCGTTCCAATCTTTATTTATAAAGTTATTGTTTTTTAAAAAATTTTTAAAACCTTCAATTAAATATTTTCCACTTTTTAACTCTAAAGCTGACTCTCCAATTATAATTACAGGTTTTTTTGAGGAAGATAATATTTTTGAAAAATCTGATTCATTGTTCAGTATTTTCTTAATATCATCTGTTTTATTGCCAATAATAGTATAATCGTATGTGAGGTCACCTGGATTTCCTATTGAGTAAATTGGAACTTTTTTTTGGGCAAAAACTTTTCGGATTCTTGCGTTAAGCATTGTTGCCTCATGTCTAGGATTTGTTCCAATTAGAAGAATTAAATCAGACTTTTCTATACCTTTTATTGAAGAATTAAATATATAATTACTTTTTTCAGATGGGTCTATAAAAAAATTTTTTTCTCTAAATTCCAAATTATTACTTTTTATAACAGAGAAAAATTTTTTAAAGCTTAAGGCGTTTTCTAAATTAACCATATCACCGATATGGCCGCCTATTTCATCTGGATTTAATGTTTTAATTTTCTCTACCAAAATTGAGACGACTTCATCCCAGTTAGATTTTTGAAGTTTGTTATTTTTTTTTATGTAAGGCACATCTAACCTTTGTTTTAATAAGCCATCACATGAATATCTTGTTTTATCTGAAATCCATTCCTCATTAATATCGTTATTAAGTCTTGGTAATACTCTTTTGACCTCCCAATTATAAGTATCAACTCTTATACTTGAGCCAACTGCATCCATTACATCTATACTTTCAGTTTTTTTTAATTCCCATGGTCTAGCTTCGAATGCGTAAGGTTTTGATGTAAGAGCGCCAACTGGACATAAATCTATAACATTTCCTGAAAGTTCTGAGTCCATGGCTTTTTCTAAATAAGTTGTAATCTCCATATTTTCTCCTCTGCCTATAGCTCCAATTTCTGGAACTCCTGCAACTTCAGTTGCAAATCTTACACACCTTGTACAGTGAATACATCTAGTCATCTGAGTCTTTATCAAAGGTCCCATATATTTTTCTTTGACTTGTCTCTTATTTTCTACAAATCTTGATTTATCAACCCCGTAGTACATTGATTGATCTTGAAGATCACATTCACCACCTTGATCACAAACCGGACAGTCTAAAGGATGATTAGCTAATAAAAATTCCATCACACCCTTTCTAGCTTTCTCTACAAAAGGAGTGTTTGTTTTAATATTCATACCCTCAGCTGCTGGCATTGCACATGATGCTATAGGTTTTGCAGATTTTTCCATTTCAACTAAACACATTCTACAATTTCCGGCTATAGATAATTTTTCATGGTAGCAAAATCTTGGAATTTCTACGTCAGCAAGTTCGCAGGCTTGAAGAACTGTCATGCCTTTTTCAAATTCTATTTCTTTTCCATTGATAGTAATTTTAGGCATTCTTGTTCTCCAAAAGATGCTGGTCAACTAAATAAGGGTTGTTAGTTTTCTTTTTAATCAAAGGTTCCTCTCTACATCTACTTTCAATTTCTTTTCTAAAATGTCTTATTAAACCCTGGACTGGCCATGCAGAACCCTCGCCAAATGCACAAATTGTATGGCCCTCTATTTGTTTTGTAACATCAGATAACAGTTCAATATCACTAAAAGTTGCTTTTCTTTTTTCTACTCTATCAAGTATTCTCCACATCCATCCTACTCCTTCTCGACAAGGTGTGCATTGACCGCAGCTTTCATGTTTATAAAATCTAGCAATCCTAGCCATGCAAGAAATTATATCTTGATCTTTATTGATTACGACTATCCCAGCGGTCCCTAAACCACTTTTATTTTCTATTAATGCATCAAAGTCCATCGTGATTGTATCACAGATTTTTTTTGACAATAATGGCATTGATGAACCTCCGGGGATTACTGCTTGAAGATTATCCCATCCACCAATTACACCTCCAGCATGCTTTTCGATCAACTCTTTGAGAGGTATGCCCATTTCCTCTTCTACATTACAAGGAGAGTTAACGTTTCCAGATATACAGAATATTTTTGTTCCAGTATTTTTTGGTTTTCCTATTGATGCAAACCACTTACCTCCTCTTCTTAAAATTGTTGGTACAACAGCAATAGTTTCAACATTGTTTACTATTGTAGGACAACCATATAAACCTACTAAGGCAGGAAAAGGAGGTTTAAGTCTCGGTTGGCCTTTATTACCCTCTATACTTTCTAATAATGCTGTTTCTTCTCCGCAAATGTAGGCCCCGGCTCCAAAATGAATATGAATATCAAAATCCCAACCAGAGCTACATGCATTTTTTCCTAAGTAACCTTTCTCGTAGGCCTGATCAATTGCAATTTGTAATCTTCTACCCTCATTAAAATATTCACCTCTTATATAAATATAACAAACGTGAGCATTTACGGCAAAACCAGCTATTAAACATCCTTCAATTAATTTTTGGGGTTCAAATCTTAAAATATCTCTATCTTTACAAGTTCCTGGTTCAGATTCATCAGCATTTATAACTAAGTAATGTGGTCTTGACCCAACTTCCTTGGGAGCAAAGGACCATTTTAAACCTGTTGAAAAACCAGCTCCACCTCTTCCTCTAAGCTCGGATGTTTTAATCTCACTAATTATCCAATCTCTTCCTTTTGAGATTATATTTTTAGTATCTTTCCAGTCATCTCTTTTGATGGAGTTTTCAATTTCCCAACCAAATTCATTATATAAATTTTTAAAGATTTTATCCTCTTTTTTAAGCATGATTTTCTCCATTAATGTTCTGTTTCTTTTCAGGAGATGTATTTGTTCTTCCTCTGTAAGAACCCGGTTTTAAAGGTTTATCTTTTATTAATGAATCCAAAATATCTTTTGCACTTTTTTCATCAAGATCTTCGTAATAATCATCATTAATCTGTATCATTGGTGCACTAACACATGCACCCAAACATTCTACCTCCATCCAAGAACAGTTTCCTGCTTTGGACAATTCATTTTCGTTAGGGGAAATTTTTTCTTTACATAGTTTAACTATTTTATCTGCTCCACGTATTAAACATGGTGTAGTTGTGCATACTTGAATGAAGTGTTTCCCTACAGGCGCTAAATTATACATTGTATAGAAAGTAGCTACCTCATAAACCGATATATAAGGCATTGATAAGAAATTGGCTATATATTTCATAGCAGCTAAGGGTATCCAATTGTTATTTTGCCTTTGAGCCAAGTAAAGAAAAGGCATCACTGCACTTTTTTTATTTTTTTCGGGATATTTTTTTAGAATTTCCTCAGCTTTTCTTAAATTTTCACTTGAAAACTTGAATTCTTTTGGTTGTTCAACGTGCACTTTTTTTAAACTCATCTATCCACCTCTCCAAAAACAATATCAAGAGATCCTAATACAGCCGGAACATCAGCTAACATGTGGCCTCGAATTAAATAGTCCATTGCTTGAAGGTGTGAGAAACCTGGTGCTCTAATTTTACATCTATAAGGTTTATTGCTTCCATCTGATATTAAATAAACTCCAAATTCGCCTTTTGGAGCCTCAACTGCTGTATATACGTCTCCTTTTGGGACTCTATATCCCTCAGTGAATAATTTAAAATGATGAATCAAAGCTTCCATAGATTGTTTCAAATCATCTCTATTTGGAGGAGATATTTTTCCATCTATAGATTTTACTGGACCTTTTGGTAGTCTTTCAATGCATTGTAAAATTATTTTCACGCTTTCTCTCATTTCTTCTATTCTACATAGGTATCGATCGTAACAATCTCCATTTTTTCCAATTGGAATTTTAAAATCTAAATCGTTATATATTTCGTAAGGTTGGGATCTTCTTAAATCCCAAGGCACTCCTGATCCTCTTAGCATTACCCCAGAAAAACTATGATCTAAAGCTTCCTGTTTAGAGACTACTCCAATTTCTACATTCCGTTGTTTAAAAATACGGTTATCAGTTAATAAACCTTCAAGATCATCAATAATTTTTGGGAATGATTTACAAAATTTTTCAATATCGTCTACTAATTTAATTGGAATATCTTGGTGTACTCCACCGGTTCTGAAATAATTAGCATGTAATCTTGATCCTGAGGCTCGCTCATAAAAAGTCATTAAGGTCTCTCGTTCTTCAAAACCCCATAAAGACGGTGTCAGTGCACCTACATCTAAAGCTTGTGTAGTAACGTTCAATATATGACTTAAAATTCTGCCAATTTCGCAAAAAATAACTCTTATGTATTTTGCTCTGATAGGAACTTCTATTTTAAGTAATTTTTCAGCTGCTAATGCAAAAGCATGTTCCTGATTCATTGGAGCAACATAATCTAAACGATCAAAATAAGGTAATGCTTGGGTATATGTCTTTTGTTCTATAAGTTTTTCAGTCCCTCTATGTAATAATCCTATGTGGGGATCAGCTTTTTCAACAACTTCACCGTCTAATTCCAATATCAGCCTTAAAACACCATGTGCAGCTGGGTGTTGAGGACCAAAGTTTAGATTTAATGATTTAGTTTTTTTTGCCATTTGTTTCTTTTTTTTTTATCTCCTTTAAATAACTTGTTCCTTCCCAGGGACTCTCAAAATCAAAATTTCTGTAATTCTGTTCCAGTTTTACAGGTTCATAAATAACCTTTTTTTCTTTTTCGCTGTATCTAACTTCGTTAAAACCGGTCAGAGGGAAATCTTTTCTTAAAGGATGTCCTTTAAAACCATAATCAGTTAATATTCTTCTTAAATCTGGATGATTTTTAAATTTAATACCATACATATCGAAAACTTCTCTTTCCATCCAATTGGCTGAAGGAAAAATTTTTGTTATTGAATTTATAATTTGATTTATTTTGAATTTTATTGAAAGTTTAATTCGGTTATTATTTTCATGAGATAGAAATAGATATACTAATTCGAATCGGTTTTCATCTGAGGGATAATCAACGCCTGCAATATCAATTAGTTGTCTAAACTTACATTTATCATCAGACTTTAAAAATTGAATAACCTGAACTAAATCTTTTTGATCAACTTCTATTAATAACTCGTTATTTTCAATTAATGAATTTCGAATTTTTATAGAAAGCTCGGAATTCAAATAAGTTTCTAATTTTTTTAAATTATCAATCATATTATCTTTGCAAGTTTCCTTCTCTTCTAATTTTTTTTTGAAGTTGTAAAATTCCATATAAAAGAGATTCAGCTGAGGGTGGGCAGCCTGGAATATAAATATCAACTGGAACAATTTTATCACAACCTCTGACAACTGAGTAAGAGTAATGGTAATAACCACCGCCATTTGCACAGCTACCCATGGAAACTACATATCTTGGCTCTGGCATTTGATCGTAAACTTTTCTTAAAGCCGGAGCCATTTTGTTGGTCAATGTTCCTGCTACTATCATCACATCAGACTGTCTTGGTGAAGCTCTTGGAGCTGCACCAAATCTTTCAAGATCATATCTTGGCATTGAAGTTTGCATCATCTCAACGGCGCAACAAGCAAGACCAAAAGTCATCCAGTGTAATGAACCTGTTCTTGCCCAATTAATTAAATTTTCAGATGAAGTTGTTATGAAACCTTTTTCAGCAAAATCTTTTGCTAGATCCTTAAATTCCTCTGGAATTTTCTTTTCTTTTTCTGGATTTAAACCAAATTTTATTCCCATTCCAAAGCTCCTTTTTTCCACTCATAAATAAATCCAATAGTAAGAATTCCTAAAAAGATCATCATTGACCAAAAACCAAGCACACCTAAGTTTCCAAGCGAAATTGCCCAGGGAAAAAGAAACGCAATTTCAAGATCAAAAATTATGAATAAAATTGCCACTAAATAAAATCGGACATCAAATTCCATTCTCGAGTCATCAAATGCCTCAAATCCACATTCGTATGCGGATAATTTTTCAGGATCTGGATTTGAGGGCGAAGCTAAATAATTGGCTAAAATAAAACCTATGCTTAAGAATAAAGCTATAAACAAAAATATTATAATTGATAAATATTCTGATAAAAAATTGTAAATCATGTTTGTTTTATTAATATCTACCTTAATACCGTGGTTTAAGGATTCTTATATTAATAATGTTTATTTATAACATTTATCTCTAAAGAGTACAGGACAGAAGGAAGCATTATTATTGATAAATAAATGTTGATTTATAGCTTTTTAGATGAAAACGATTATCAACTGGTGGCGGGAGTGACGGGACTCGAACCCGCGACCTCCTGCGTGACAGGCAGGCGCTCTAACCAAACTGAGCTACACCCCCAAGGGCTTTTGGTGGGCGGTAAAGGACTCGAACCTATGACCCTCTCGGTGTAAACGAGATGCTCTACCAACTGAGCTAACCGCCCTAAACAAAGGATTTCTTATATCAACACTTTCGAAAAGATAAAAGAGAATAAAAGATTAAATAATTAAGTAGTTTAGCTTATTCATGAAAATAATTTTATCAAAATACATCCACTTAATATCATTACAGCTGAAATAAAGGCCAAATAGCCACCTTTCTCTTTTAATATAAATAAACCGTAAAGTGAGGCAAATAAAATACTCATTTCCCTTAGGGCGGCAACTACAGCTACTTTTCCGATAGTATACCCATACACAGCGGGCAGGTAAGAGTAAATATTGAAAAAAGCTGCAATAGAAATATTTTTTAAATTTTTTAAAAAATAGTTTAGATGAATTTCTTTTTTTTTAAATATGAATGGAGCAATTATATTAAAAATAAAACCATCAAGAGAAAAATAATATAAAAGATAAGTTAATGCGTTAGAAGCTCTAGCGCCTTTTGCGTCAGTAATTGTATAGGCAATTATTATCAGGGCAACAATTAAACTATAAGTTAAACCTTTTATATTTATTTTTTTAAAATTTCCTTCTGAAAATACCAATAACAAAATTCCTAGAGAGATTATAAGAACTGCAATTTGATTATTAAGCTGTAAGTTTTCTCCAAATATAAAAGGCGTAATTAGTAAAAGAATAAGTGAGGGTAAGCCCCTAGCAATTGGATAACCAAATGATAATCCTGAGTAATCATATACTTTACATAAAAATATTTTATAAAATACGTGAATTACTATAGTAGCAAAAAAAAAGGGCCAAGCTGTCTTCGGCAATGGTTCAAAAAAAAATAATAGAGGAAATAAAAATATACTACTGAGCAAAGTAAATGCTCTCATAAATCTTATTTTATCATCTGATTTTTTTAATAGCGCATTCCATATTACATGCCCTACTGCACCAGACAAAATTGCTAAAAAAAGGAAATTATCCAAACTAGTACCCTAACGACTCTTGTGCCTCTAAAACTTTTTTGTAGCTACCAATAAAATTTTTTCCTCTTTCCCCTCCAAAAGCGTCCTTAACTATCAAATCCCAATCATTTGCATTTCCAATATAATCTTTAAAATTAGTTGAGACTTCTAATTCCTTAAAAAAATTTTTTAACTGATTTGGTGCATTCTCAAAATCAGGGAAAAG
>CACPBH010000010.1 GCA_902632145.1 uncultured Pelagibacteraceae bacterium
AAAAGTAAGCAGCTCATGTACAGCCACAATAGGCACTGTTTCAAATGCAGATCAAAAAAATATCAAAATTGGTAAAGCTGGTAGAAATAGATGGAGAGGAAAAAGACCCCAGACAAGAGGTGTTGCGATGAATCCTGTTGATCACCCACATGGCGGTGGTGAAGGAAAAACATCTGGCGGTAGAAGTCCAGTTTCACCTTGGGGCCAATCTGCAAAAGGATTAAAAACAAGAAGACCAAAAAGGAGTGATAAATTAATTTTAACTAGAAGAAAGAAGAGAAATAAATAATGACAAGATCAATTTGGAAAGGACCATTCGTACACCCAAGTTTATTAAAAAAAATTGATAAGCTAAAAGATGGTCAAAATAAAAAACCAATCAAAACTTGGTCAAGAAATTCTACTATTATACCAGATTTTGTTGGGCATAGCTTTATGATACATAACGGAAAAACTTTTATACCTATCACTATTTCTGAAGAAATGGTCGGCCATAAATTAGGTGAATTTGCACCAACTAGAACATTTAAAGGTCATACACCTGCTGATAAAAAAGCGGCAGCAGAAGCAAAACCTGCTGCACCTGGAGATAAAAAATAATGGAAAAAAATAATTTATTTGTAAAGGCAATTAATAAAAATGTCAGAACTAGTCCAAGAAAATTAGCATTAGTTTGCAATTTTATTAAAGGAAAAAAAGCGGATAAGGCTTTAAGAGATTTAGAGTTTACAAGAAAAAAAATTGCAAAAGAAGTGAGCAAAACAGTAAAATCTGCTATTTCAAACGCTGAAAATAACTATCAATACGACATTGATAATCTTTTTGTAAAAGAGGCCTACGTTGGAAAATCACTGGTTATGAAGAGATATAGACCTAGAGCTAAAGGGAGAGCGTCTCCTATTAAGAAACCATTTAGCAGAATTACAATTATATTAGAGGAAAAAAAAGAAAAAAAGGTAAGTAAATAATGGGACAAAAAATAAATCCAATTGGATTAAGACTTGGAATTAATAGAGGCTGGGATTCAACTTGGTTTGCTAAAAAAAAGGATTTTGGAAAATATCTCATTGAAGATTTTAAGATTAGGAAATATATCAAAAAAAATATAGTAAATTCTGGAGTCTCTGAGATAATTATCGAGAGGTCCTCTAAGAAATGCGTTGTATCTATACATACATCAAGACCAGGATTTGTTATTGGAAAAAAAGGTGCAGATATCGAAAAAATAAAAAAAAATATAATGAAAATTACTAATGGAGATGTAAACGTCAACATAAAAGAAATTAAAAAACCTGAGTTAAACTCTAATCTAGTAGCCGAAAATATTGCCCAGCAATTAGTCAAAAGAGTCGCTTATAGAAGGGCAATGAAAAGAGCGATGCAATCTGCTATGAGATTAAATGCAAAAGGAATTAAGGTTATGTTAAGTGGCAGATTAGCAGGAAACGAAATTGCTAGAACTGAATGGTTAAGAGAAGGAAGCATACCATCACATACTTTGAGAGCAGATATTGATTACGGTTTTGCTGAAGCTCTAACAACTTATGGTATCATAGGCGTCAAGGTATGGATTTATAAAGGCGAATTAATGGCTAGAGATGTTGAGAAAGAAAAAAAAGAAAGAGTAAAAAATGCTACAACCAGTAAGAACTAAATATAGAAAAGCTTTTAAAGGAAGAATTCACGGTAATGCATCCAGAGCGGTGATGTTAAATTATGGACAATTTGGATTAAAAGCTATGGAACCCGAGAGAATAATTGGAAAACAAATAGAAGCAGCTAGAGTTGCATTAACCAGATATATGAAAAGAACCGGTAAAGTTTGGACTAGAATTTTTCCAAACATACCAGTTTCAAAAAAACCTACAGAGGTAAGAATGGGGAAAGGTAAAGGTTCACCTGAGTATTACGCATGTAGAGTAAAACCTGGTAGAATTATATTTGAAGTGGATGGTGTGAGCGAAGAAACAGCAAGAGAAGCTTTATATAAAGCTGGAGCAAAATTACCAATTAAAACCAAATTTATAAAAAGATAGATGAATAAAAAAAAAGAGGAAAAAAAATTGACTAAAGACCAAGCAGAGAAAAAAATCTTATCATTAAAAAAAGATTTGTTTAATATAAGATTTAAAAAAATTAATAACCAGATTAATAACCCTGCTCAATATAATCAAATTAAAAAAAGTATAGCTAGGTTATATACAAACTTGAAAAATATAAAATGACAAAAAAGATATTAAAAGGAGTAATAAAAAGCGCTAAAAATAATAAAACCGTGGTGGTTGAAGTAGAAAGAAAATTTAAGCACCCATTTTATGAAAAAGTTATTAAAAGATCAAAAAAATATCATGCACATGATGAAAAAAACAAATTTAAAGAAGGTGAAAAAGTTTCAATAATAGAGTGTAAACCATACTCAAAAAAGAAAACTTGGCAGGTAATTGATTAATGATACAAATTCAAACAGAACTATCAGTAGCAGATAATACAGGCGCAAAAAGAGTTGAATGTATAAAAGTTTTAGGAGGATCAAAAAGAAGATATGCCTCAGTAGGAGATATAATAGTAATAAGTGTTAAAGATGCAATTCCTAAAGGAAAAGTAAAAAAAGGTGCAGTTCACAAAGCAGTAGTCGTAAGAACAAGGAAAGAAATCTACAGAGATGATGGATCAAAGGTACAATTTGATAATAATGCAGTAGTTTTAACAGATGATAAAGGGGAACCTATTGGCACTAGAATATTTGGTCCAGTAACTAGAGAGTTAAGAACTAAGGGTCACACTAAAATTATATCATTAGCACCGGAGGTACTTTAAAAATGGAGTTAAAAAAGGGAATACAAGTAAAAATAATTGCAGGAAAAGACAAAGGTAAAACTGGTGAAATTTTAGAAATTAACAGAAAGCTTAGTACAGTAAAAATCAAATCAATCAATATGATTAAAAAGCATCTTAAACCTACTAAAGAGAATAAAGGTGGTATAATCTCTAAAGAAAGTTTTATTCACCAATCTAATGTGAAAAATATTGATCAAAAAAAAACTATTAAACAAAAAGCAGGAAATAAATGACTTCAAGACTAAAAATTGTATATGAAAAAGAAATAGTGTCAAAATTATTAGCTAAATTATCTTTAAAAAATAGACACGAAGCACCAAGAATTACTAAAGTAATTCTTAACATGGGTCTTGGCGAAGATGCAGCTGATGGAAAAAAATTGAAATCTTGTATTGATGATATGTCTATGATTGCAGGCCAAAAACCAGTAATTACTAAATTTAAAAAATCAATTTCAAATTTTAAAACAAGAAAAGGAGCAAACGCGGGTATCAAAGTTACCTTAAGATCTTCAAAAATGTATGAATTTATTGATCGTCTTATAAATATTGCTCTACCAAGAGTAAAAGATTTTAGAGGACTATCCTCTAAAAATATTGACAATTCAAATAATTTTTCTTTTGGAGTCAAAGAACATATTATTTTCCCAGAGGTAAATTTTGACAAAGTCGATAAAATTAGAGGCTTAGATGTAACAATTGTTACTTCTAGCAAAAATAAAACTGGTACTATTGAACTTTTAAAAGAGTTTAATTTTCCCTTAAACGATAAAAAAAACTGAGGACAAATGGCTAAAACAAGTGCAATACAAAAAAATTTAAAAAGAATTAAACTAGTTAAAAAATACGCAAAGAAAAGAGCTGCGTTAAAAAAGATAATAAATAACAAAAAATTAGAATTGTCGGAAAGATTTGAGGCTCAATTAAAATTGAACAAATTACCAAAAAATTCCTCAAAGATTAGAATTAGAAATCGTTGTGAAGTGTCGGGTAGACCACACGGTGTTTATAGAAAATTAAAAATATCCAGAATTGCCTTAAGAGATATGGCTTCTTCAGGTAAAATTCCTGGAATAACAAAATCGAGTTGGTAGGAGGATTATGACTTATACGGACCCAATAGGAGATATGTTTGCAAGAATAAGAAATGGACAAATGAGAAATTTAAATTCAGTTGAAATTCCTTCATCAAATTTTAGAAGGAATATTTTAGAGATTCTTAAAAGTGAAGGATACATTAAAGATTTTTTTATTGAAAAAACTGTCAATAATAAAACAAGTTTAAGAATTTCACTAAAATACTATGAAGGAGACCCAGTTATTAAAGAGATAAAAAGAATTTCCAAACCTGGAAGAAGAGTTTACTCGAGAGCAAACAGTATACCAAGAGTAATGAATGGTTTGGGATTAGCTATTTTATCAACTCCAAAAGGTGTTATGAGCGATGTTGAAGCAAGAAAACAAAATGTTGGTGGAGAAATAATTTGTAGGGTGTTTTAATGTCAAAAATTGGAAAAAAAAATATAATTATACCAAAAGAGTCTTCGATTAAGATTGAAGGCGGTAATTTAACCATTACAGGGCCGAAAGGGACAAAAAAATTAACTATAAATGATAAAATTTTTACCTCGAAACTTACTGAAAGCGAGTTTCATATAAAGCCACTTGAAAAAAAAGTTGATAAAAAAACTTCAATTATGTGGGGAACCTACAGGAGTTTGATTAATAATGCTGTGAAAGGAGTTTCAGCTGGACATGAAAAAATATTAGAATTATCTGGTGTTGGTTTCAGAGCAAACTTAAAAGGTGAAGTATTAAACTTACAACTTGGTTTTAGCCACGATATAAATTTTAAAATTCCAAAAGAAATAAAAATAACCGTTGAAAAACAAACGATCATAAAAATAAATGGAGTAGATAAAGAGCTAGTTTCCAAAATTGCTGCTGACTTAAAAAACTTGAAACCTATAGAGCCTTATAAGGCTAAAGGAATTAAAGAGAGAGGTCAATTTGTTTTAAGAAAAGAAGGAAAGAAAAAATAATGAAAAATAACACAAAAGAAAAAAGAAAATTAAGAAATAGAAAAAAATTAAAAAAAGTTAATAATAATAGATACAGGGTTTCTATAAATAAATCATTAAATAATATATCAGCTCAAATAATTGATGATATAAATAAAAAAACACTTGTCTCAGCATCATCTATTGAAAAAGATTTTAAGATAAAAAAAACAAAAAAAATTGACAAATCTACAATAATTGGGGAAATTTTAGCTAAGAGGGCTAAAGAAAAAAATATAAACGAAGTTTATTTTGATAGAGGAAGCTACAAATTTCATGGAAGAGTAAAAATATTTGCAGATACTTTAAGAAAGAATGGATTAAAATTTTAATGTCAGAAAATAGAAAAATTGAAAGCGATATAAAAGAAAAACTAGTCGCCATTAATAGGATCACTAAGGTAGTTAAAGGCGGAAGAAGGTTTGGTTTCGCTGCTTTGGTTGTTGTAGGTAATCAAAAAGGATCAATTGGTATAGGCCAAGGTAAATCTAAACAAGTTCCTGATGCGATAAAAAAGGCGACAGAAGTTGCAAAAAGAAATTTAATTAAAATTCCACTTAAAGAGGGTAGAACACTCCACCATGATGTAAAAGGAAAAAATGGATCTGGAAAAGTATTTATGAGAGCTGCCCCATCGGGTACAGGTATAATAGCAGGTGGTGCAATAAGATCAGTATGTGAAGTTCTGGGAATCCAAGATGTTGTTGCCAAATCTTTAGGTTCAGCAAACCCTCATAATGTTTTAAAAGCATGTGTGAATGGATTAAAATCTCAAATTTCACCAAAAATTTTATCAGCTATAAGAGGTAAAAAAATTTCAGAAGTTATTTCTAAAAGGGAGTCAAAATAATATGGAATTAAACAGTCTAGTTAAGATAAATAAGAAAAAAATTCGAGTTGGGAGAGGCATTGGTTCTGGGAAAGGGAAAACTTCAGCCAGAGGTCACAAAGGTCAGAAATCTAGATCAGGAGTGGCAATAAAAAGTTTTGAAGGAGGTCAAATGCCACTATATAGGAGGCTTCCAAAGCGAGGATTTAAGAGTTTCAAAAAGGAAAAACTAGCAATTTTAAATCTCTCAAATATCCAAAAAATTTTTGAGAAAGCAGGAAATAATTTAAAAAGTGTTTTGGACTTAAAAACTTTAAAAGATAGAAATATTGTTGACAAAAAAACTGTCCAATTAAAGATATTGGGGACTGGCGATTTAAAAAAAAGTATCGAAATTACTGCTAACTTTGCTTCAAAAAAAGCATCTGAAAAAATCGAAAAAGTTGGTGGAAAACTAAGTCTGATAAAAAAATAATCTAAAATATTATGTCAAGTGAGAGATTAAATACTGCAGGTGCCTTTAGTCAAGCAACAGATTTAAAAAATAGGATTCTTTTTACAATTTTAATATTGGTAATTTATAGACTTGGAACCTATGTGCCATTAGCTGGAATTGATCCGGATGCTCTTAAAGAAATAATGGCATCAAGTCAAAAAGGTCTTTTAGGAATGTTTAATATGTTTTCAGGTGGAGCAGTTACTAGAATGGCGATATTTGCATTAGGGATTATGCCATACATATCTTCCTCAATTATCGTTCAGCTGTTAACAGGGGTCTCTGATTATTTTAAAAATTTAAAAGAACAAGGGGAAATTGGAAGAAAAAAAATTACTCAAATTACAAGATATGGAACAGTTTTAATTGCCTGCCTCCAAGGTTATGGAGTTTCTGTGGGATTAGAAAATGCTGGAAATTTAGTTTCTGATCCTGGATTATCATTCAGAATAATTACAACCATTTCTTTAGTAGCTGGAACAACGTTTTTAATGTGGTTAGGTGAACAAATTACTCTTAGAGGTGTAGGTAATGGTATTTCCTTAATAATTTTCTCAGGTATAGTAGCTGAAATTCCTCGTGCATTAGCTTCAACTTTTGAATTAGGAAGAACAGGTGCTTTATCAGCTTTAATGATCGTTGGAATTTTCATTTTGGTAATTTTTACTGTTTTATTTATTGTTTTTTTTGAGAGAGCAATGAGAAAAATTTTAATAAATTATCCTAAAAGACAAGTTGGAAATAAAATGTACGGTGGTGAATCTTCTCATTTACCTTTAAAGATAAATACAGCAGGAGTTATTCCAGCAATATTTGCATCAGCTCTATTACTCTTGCCAATAACAATTTCAAATTTTGGTTTCGCGGAGTCAGATACATTTCTTAAAATTTCTTCAATGTTTACACAAGGTCAACCTCTATATATGTTATTATATGCATCAGGTATAATTTTTTTCTCATTTTTCTATACTTCTATTGTTTTTAATCCAAAAGAAACTGCAGAAAACTTAAGAAAATATGGTGGTTACATACCAGGCATCAGACCAGGTGAACGAACAGCAGAATATATTGAACTAATTTTAATAAGACTAACTACAGTTGGATCACTTTACCTTACTTTTGTATGTTTAATGCCTGAATTTCTTATCGCTAAATATCCTATTCCTTTTTATTTAGGGGGAACGTCAATATTAATTGTCGTAGTTGTTGCAATGGATACCGTAACTCAAGTTCAAACAAGGTTGATGAGTTCACAATACGAGTCTTTAATAAGAAAAACTAAATTTGGAAAATAAAATATTTTATGAATTTAGTTATATTTGGTCCTCCAGGCGCTGGCAAAGGAACCCAATCAAGTTTCATAACAAATAAATTTAATTTATATCAATTATCTACTGGAGAACTTTTGAGAGAGGAAATTAAAAACAAAACTGAGTTAGGTGTAAAAATTTCGTCAATTATTAATGCTGGTGATTTAGTATCAGATAAAATTGTTAGTGTACTTATAGAAAAATTTATTTCTAAAAAAGAATTTCAAAATAGAATAATTTTTGATGGATATCCGCGAAACTTAGCTCAAGCAAAAAATCTAGATATTCTTTTAAAGAAAAATAATCAAAAAATTGATATGGTTTTAAAATTATCAGTGAGCCTCGATATAATAAAACAAAGAATATCTGAAAGAAAAAATTTAGAGAATAGACCCGATGATGACGAAGAAACTGCCATAAAAAGATATGATACATACGAAAAAAACAGCAAACCTGTAATTGATTTTTACAAACATTCAGGTTTATTAAGGATAGTAAACGGAGAGCGTTCTATTACCGAAATTAATAGCGAAATTAGCGCACTAATTGAAGCTATCAAGGGTTGACTTTAGGTAATTTCACAATATAAATACGCAGGAAATTAATTTACTCATTAGATATATGGCTCGGATAGCAGGGATCAATATTCCACAAAATAAAGTTGTTAGCATAGCATTAACCTACATTCACGGAATAGGTTTACACTCTTCAAAAAAAATTTGTAAAAAACTAGATATTCCCACAACTAAAAGAGTAAACGAGTTATCTGAAGAGCAAGTTCTTAAAATAAGGGAATTTATTGATGCTAACCATAAAGTAGAGGGAGATTTGAGAAGGGAAGTTTCAGTAAATATTAAAAGGTTGGTTGATTTGGCTTGCTATAGGGGGTCGAGACATAAAAAAAAATTACCTGTGAGAGGTCAAAGAACTCAATGTAATGCTAGAACTCGAAAAGGAAAAGCCATCGCTATTGCAGGTAAGAAACTTACTCCACTAAAAAAATAATTTAATATGAATAAAAAAAATGAAAAAAAAGAGAAAAAGGACGATTTAAAAAAAGTTGAGGCCAATAGAGCACCAGTAGTAAAAAAGAAGAAAAAAATTAAAAAAAATATTACTTCAGGAATTGCTTACGTATATTCAACATTTAATAATACAATAATTTCTATAGCTGATGAAAATGGTAATGTTATCTCTTGGTCGTCAGCGGGATCAAAAGGATTTAAAGGATCAAGAAAGTCCACACCATATGCTGCTCAAGTTGCAGCTGATGATGCTGGAGAAAAAGCCTATGAACAAGGTTTAAGAACTTTAACAGTTCAAGTTAAAGGCCCAGGCTCAGGAAGAGAGACAGCACTGAGGTCTTTACAATCAAGAGGTTTCAAAATTTTGACGATCAGAGACACAACACCAATGCCTCATAACGGTGCTCGTCCACCAAAAAGAAGGAGAGTATAAATGCAATCAACAACAAATATAATTGATAAAAATTGGAAAGCATTAATCAAACCTAATAAGCTTGAGATAAATAGTAATGAAGATAAAACTATTGCAAAAATTGTTGCGGAACCATTAGAAAAAGGTTTTGGTCAAACAATTGGAAATTCATTAAGACGAATACTTTTATCATCTATACAAGGTGCAGCAGTGACAGCAATTCAAATAGATGGAGTTTTACATGAATTTTCCTCTATTAAAGGAGTTAGAGAAGATGTAACTGATATTGTTTTAAATGTAAAAAATTTAGCGATAAAATCATCGTCCTCAAGTCCAAAAAAAATAATTTTAGACATAAAGGGACCAAAAGAGGTGAAAGCAAAAGATATCACTTTAGTTCCTGAAGTAGAAATACTAAATCCTGAACAGACTATCTGCAATCTAGATGAAAAGACTAATTTTCATATGGAGTTAATGGTAAGCACAGGAAAAGGTTATATACAAGCACCTAAGAATAAGACTGAAGATAGTCCATTAGGCTTAATTTCAATAGATTCATTATTTAGTCCAGTAAAGAAAGTCTCTTTTTCCGTAGAGAATACTCGAGCTGGTAGCGCATTAGATTATGACAAATTATTAATGACAGTAGAAACAAATGGAACAGTTGATGCAGAGGATGCAATTGCTTACTCAGCCAGAATATTTCAAGATCAATTATCTATGTTTGTAAATTTCGAAGATCCACAAGAAGTAATAAAAGAAGTAAAATCATCTGAACCTGAATTTAACAGAAATTTATTAAAAAGAGTTGAGGAACTCGAACTTTCTGTTCGATCAATGAACTGTTTAAAGAATGATAATATAATATATATTGGAGATCTTGTTCAAAAGACTGAGCCAGAAATGCTTAGAACTCCGAATTTTGGAAGAAAATCTTTAAATGAGATTAAGGAAGTCTTAAACACAATGTCATTATATTTGGGCATGGAAATACCTAACTGGCCTCCAGACAACATTGCTGAATTATCTAAGAAATTAGAGGAAAACAACTACTAATGAGACACGGTTTAGGGTATAGGAAACTTAATAAAACAAGTGAGCACAGAAAAGCATTATTTAAGAATATGCTTAATTCGTTAATTAAATACGAACAAATAATCACCACTTTACCAAAAGCAAAAGAACTTAAACCACAAATTGATAAAGTTATTACAATAGGTAAAGACAAAAGTTTAAGTAATAAAAAAAGATTATTTTCAAAACTTCAAGATAAAAAATCGGTAACAAAAGTCTTTGACGAACTTTCTAAAAGATATAGCTCAAGAAAAGGCGGATACTCGAGAGTTTTAAAGGCCGGTTTTAGAACAGGTGATGATGCACCAATGGCTGTAATTGAGTTAGTTGATCGGAATCCTGAGGCCAAAAAAGTTGATAAGCCTAAAAAAATTGAGACAAAAGATAAAAAAAAAGAAGCTCAACCAGAACCTAAAGTAGCAAGTAAATAAATTTAGCTTTCATGCCTAAATCATACACTGTAGACGATGACTATAATGACTCGCGTCTAGATAAATGGTTTAAAAATAAAATATTAAATCTACCTCACTCTTTATTAGAAAAAATACTTCGACAAAATAAAGTTAAAGTTAATAAAAAAAAAACTAAATCATCATATAGACTGCAGAAAGGTGATTTGATTGAGATATACAATATTTCTAAATTTAAACCAGTAGATAAAAAGGTAAAGATTAAATATTTACCTAAAACAAAAGAAATTAATACCTATGACGATTACATAATAGAAGACAATGAAAATTTCATAGTAATTAACAAACCAGCCGGTATTCCAGTTCAATCAGGTACAAAATCATTTAAAAACATTATAGATATATTGAAAAATTCAAAATACTTTGAAAATTCAAAACCCTTTATTGTACATAGATTAGATAAGGAGACATCTGGTGTTCTGATAATTGCTAAAAATAGAAAATTTGCTCAATTATTTACTTCACTTTTTAGAATTAGGAAAATTCATAAAACTTATTTAGCGATAGTGTATGGAAAAGTTGATAAGTCGATAAAAGTAATGAAAGACGATTTAATTTATTATGAAAATAATAAAAAAATTTATCAAAAAGCTGTATCAAATATTAAAACCATCAAGTCGAATGAGGGTTATTCATACCTGGAATTAAATCCAATTACTGGAAGAAAACATCAATTAAGAAAACAATTGCTTAAAATTGGAAGTCCAATAATAGGAGACGATAAATATTTTTTAAATGATAGAAAAAGAATAAAAATAAAAAACCTTATGTTACATGCATATAAAATAAAATTTATGATTAACAATATTCAATATAATTTTAAAGCGAAATATAACAAACCATTTGAAGATTTTCTTAAAAAAAATATTTAAATATTATTAATATTTTTCAAAAAAATTTTTGCTAAATCACTCTCAAATTTCTTAGGTTTAACTGAAATTAATTTTAATATTGAAGTAACTTTTTTATTATCTAAACCACAAGGAATGATTTTTAAATACTGATTTAAATTATTTGAAATATTTATTGAACAACCATGATACGCAACCCATCTAGATACTCTAATGCCTATTGCTGCAATTTTTTTATCTTTAACCCATATACCAATATTTTTCTTGTCTTTTTTGGATTGAATTTTATAACTTTTTAAAAATTGTATTATACTTTCTTCTATTGAATTTATTAATTTTCTTATGTCCTTTTTTCTATTGTTCAAATCGATGACAAAATAAATAATTTTTTGCCCAGGGTTATGCAATGTAATTTTGCCCCCTCTATTTGATTTAATAATTTTAATTTTTTTATCTATTATTTCTTTTTTGTTAAAACTCACCCCGGCAGTATAAGTAGTTGGATGTTCCAGGATCCATAATAATTCTCTATTTGCCCCTTTTTTTACTTCTTCTACTCTTTTATTGAGATAACGCATTGCTATTTTATAGGGTATACGTTTTTCGCTAATTTTAATTTCTATACTCATTTAATTTGAATTTTATCATTATATAGACTAATAGTCTCAAAAAAACTTAAAGAGGCATTTATGACTTTACCAAAATCAAGAGAGGCAAAAAAAGTCAATTTAGATTTTAATAAAGAATTTATTAGTACTTTTACTCAAAATATTGAGAGTAGAAACGTTGAATTTATAAATCAAACTCTAAAAGATTTGCATGAAGCCGATATTGCTAATTTAATTGAAAATTTAAATCCTGATATAAGAAATAAATTAATTGAAATTGAGTCGTTTAATATTGATCCAGAAATTTTTATTGAATTAAACGAGTCGATCCAAAGTGAAGTTTTACAATTACTTTCTATAGAATCTCTTATTAAAATAATAAAAAGATTAGAGTCGGATAATGCTATTAAAATTCTTGAAAATTTATCAAAAGAAGTAAAAGAAAAAGTTCTAGAAAAACTTCCCCCAAAAGATAAATTTTTACTTCAAGAGGGACTAAGTTACCCCGAAGACTCAGCAGCAAGAATAATGCAAAGAGAATTTACGGCAGTACCCAGCAATTGGACTGTTGGACAAACTATTGATTATCTAAGAGAAAACAAAGATTTACCTGAAGAATTCCTAGAGATATTTATTGTAGATAATGACTTTAAACCAATTGGGACAGTTCCTTCTTCAAGAGTGTTAAGAACATCTAGAGACTTAAAAATGAACTCTATAATGAGAGAAATGCCAGTCTTAATTTCAGTCAATATGGATAAAGAAGAAGTTGGTCTTACTTTTGAAAATTATAACTTAGTTTCTGCTGGGGTAGTCAACAAAGAAAACAAATTAGTTGGCATGATCACAGCTGATGATGTGGTGACTGTAGTTCAAGAGGAAGCTGAAGAAGATGCTTTACGTTTAGCAGGTGTTGGTGATGAAGAAATAACTGATAGTGTTATGTTAAAAACAAAAAGAAGATTTAATTGGTTATTACTAAATCTTTTTACAGCTTTACTAGCCACTTGGGTTATAAGCTTCTTTGGAGCTTCAATTGAACAAATGGTAGCTTTAGCTTTTCTTATGCCAATAGTTGCCTCAATGGGTGGAAATGCTGGGATGCAAACTTTAGCAGTTACTATTCGAGCAATAGCTACCAAAGAATTATCAAAAAGTAATTTCAATAGAGTAGTTGGTAAAGAATTTTTAATAGGTATTTTAAATGGGATAATTTTTGCAATAATAACCGCTATAATAGTTCAATTATGGTTTAAAGAATTAAATCTTTCTCTATTGATTGGTATTTCAATGGTCTTAAATATGATTGTTGCAGGATTGTTTGGTATTTTGGTCCCAGTATCATTAAAAAAACTAAATATAGATCCCGCTTTAGCTTCTAGTGTTTTTGTCACAACCATTACAGACGTTATTGGATTTCTTTCTTTCCTAGGTTTAGGATCTTTTTATTTTTTAAATTAGATATTATCAATTAATCTAACATTTTTAATATAGTAGGCAATAAATAGATTGAATTTTTTACCTTGTCTTTTAATTTTTTTAAAATTTTTAGTATTATAATTTTCTAAATAATCTATTTTACTAACACCTAAATCTTTCAAGTCTTTTTTTATTTTATTTAGGTTAAAAAAATTATAATTTTTTTTAATTTTTTTCTTTAATTTACGTAAATAATAATAAATGTTAGATGCAATCTTTATTTGATTTTTATCAAGATTTGAATTTCTTGTTGAGAAAGCTACTCCATTATTTTCTCTTATAGTTTCACATTCAATAATCTTAGATTTAATTTTTCTTTTTTCGATATGTTTTTTTATTAGATACAATTGTTGATAATCTTTTTTCCCCAAAAAAATATATTTTGGTTTAATTATTTCTAAAAATCTATTTACTACATTTAAAACACCTTCAAAATGACCTCTTCTGAATCTACCACATAATTTTTCTGAAAATTTATCTAAGAAAACCTTTTTCTTTGGTTTAAATCCGTATATGTCTTTAAACGAAGGAATATATAAGTAATTAATTTTTAATTTTTTTAGTTTTTTTAAGTCTGTTTTTGTAGTCCTTGGATAAGACCTAAAATCACTTTTTTTATTGAATTGTTTAGGATTAACAAAAATTGAGACTAAAGTTTTAAACTGAAATTTCTTAGATTTTTTGATCAATGAAATATGCCCTTTATGTAATCCACCCATCGTAGGCACAAATGATATGCCTTTAGTTTTTAAAATCTCTTTCTGAAGCGTATGTTTGTCTTTAAATATTTTCATTTCTTTAAAGCAATGATAATAATTATTATAAGAATCATATGATAAAACAAGCCATTATTCCATTAGCAGGATTAGGGACTAGAATGCTTCCTTTGACAAGTGTGATGCCTAAAGAATTAATGCCGATCAATGGTAAACCAAATCTACAATATATATTAGATGAATGTATTGATGCAGGTGTAAAGGAATTTATCTTTATAATATCAAAAAAAAAACTATCAATAAAAAAATATTTTTTCAATGATGATTTCTATAAAAAAATATTAAAAAAGAAAAAAGATAAAAAACTTCTTGAAGAGTATAAAAAAATAAAAAGATATCAAAAAATGATTAAATTTGTTTATCAAAATAAACCTCGAGGAACAGGGGACGCAGTTTTGAAATGTAAAAAATTTATAAAAAATAAATTTTTTTTAATGTTATTACCTGATGACTTAATAATAAGAAAAAATTGTTCTAAAGAAATGATACGATTACATAAAAAAACTAACGGATCTATAATTGCCACAAAAAGAGTGGAAAGAAAAACAGTTTCAAGATGGGGTATTTTATCTATCAAAAATAAAAAAAAAAATTACTTTCAAATTAAAGATGTAGTAGAGAAACCTAGCATCAAAAAAGCCCCATCAAACTTCGCAATTATTGGAAGATATATATTGACGACAAAAATTTTTAATGAAATTAAAAAATTAAAACCTGGTCAAGGTGGAGAGATACATATTACTGACGCAATTAAAAGGTTAATTAAAAAAGAAAACAAATTTTATGGAAATATTTTTACAGGGAAATATTTAGATTGTGGTACTTTAAGTGGATATATTAATTCAGGTATTCAAATATTTAAGGGAAAATAAATGAAACTATGTATGATAGGTACTGGTTACGTCGGATTAGTAAGTGGCGTTTGTTTTGCAGACATAGGTAATCAAGTTGTATGCGTTGATAAAGATAAAACTAAAATAGATAAACTTAATTTTGGTATCTCCCCAATCTATGAGCCAGGCTTAGATGAATTAATAAAAAAAAATTTTTTAGCCAAACGTCTTTCGTTTACTACAAATATGAATAAAGCTATTAGTACGTCTGACATAATTTTTATATGTGTAGGAACACCCACAAGAAAAGGATCAATCGAAGTTGATTTATCTTTTGTTAACAAGTGCACAAAAGAAATATTTAAATATTCAAAAAGAAAAAAAATTATTGTAACAAAGTCTACTGTTCCAGTAGGAACAGGCGATGAAATTGAAAAAATTTTAAAAAAAAAGAAAAAACTTTTTACAGTAATCTCTAATCCTGAATTCTTACGAGAAGGAGAAGCAATTCGTGATTTTAGATACCCTGATAGAATCGTAATAGGTTCCAACGAAAAAAAAGCCTTTAACACTATGAGAAAACTTTATGCACCATTAATTAATAAGGGTTCAAAATTTTTTACTACTTCAAGAAGAGGAGCTGAGCTAATAAAGTATGCATCAAACGCTTTTCTCGCAACCAAAATTACTTTTATAAATGAACTTGCTAATTTGTGTGAAAAAACTGGTGTAAATATAGAAGATATCTCTTTAGGTATGGGTTCTGATAGCAGAATAGGTGGTAGATTTCTACGAGCTGGCCCAGCTTATGGAGGCTCATGTTTTCCGAAAGATACTAAAGGACTTGTGTCAGCAGCAGATAAATTTAAAATAAACTTGTCTGTTGTTAAATCAGTTATTAAGTCAAATCAAGAAAGATTAAATCTACTAACTCAAAGAATTCATAAAATTTTAGGTTCAAATATAAGAAATAAAAAAATTTCTTTTTTAGGCGTTACATTTAAACCAAACACTGACGATATGAGAGATTCTTCTAGTCTCAAAATGATTCCTTATCTTTGTAAAAAAGGTGCTAAAGTTAGATATTACGACCCATCTGGAGAAAAGAATGAGTTTAAAAAGATTAAAAACTGCAATTACAGAAACAATATAAAATCTAGTTGTAATGGTGCAGATTTAATAGTTTTACTAACCGAATGGGATGAATTTAAATCAATAGATTTTAAAAAGGTAGTTAAAAATACTAAATTTAAAGTTTTTGATTTAAGAAACCTTTATTCTACCGAAGAAATGAAAAAAAATAAGATTAAATACTACTCTATTGGTAGACCTGACTCTAATTAAGTTCAAATATAGCGTCAACTTCAACAGCAACTCCTAAAGGTAAACTATTTACACTAACTGCAGCTCTTGTATGTTCACCTTTTTTTTCAAAAATTTTGGCTATTATATCTGATGCACCATTTACGATTTTAGGCTGATCTTTAAAATCATCTGTTGAGTTGACGTAACCAGTTAGTTTCACACAAGTTTTAATTTTATTAAGATCTCCATCACAAGCTTTTTTAACGTGCGCGATTATACTCAATCCACATCTTTCGGCGGCCATATAACCCTGTTCTAAATTTAATTCTTTACCTATTTTACCGGTGATAAGTTTTGCGTTTTTATCTATTGATACTTGTCCAGATATAAATAGTAATTTACCAACAATTTTAGTAGCAACGTATGCTCCAACAGGTCCTTTTGGATCAGGTAAAATAATATTTAATTTTTTAAGATTATCATCGATAATACTCATTTTTATTTACCCAATTTTTTCTTCACCCAATCGGTAAGTTTTGAGTCTGTATTAAGTTTTTTTGATCCTTTCTTACTTAGATCAATACTTTTATCTTTTACACATTTAGACCATTCAATTGGTTTTTCAACTAAATCTTTACACTTTTTTTCATCAGAAAATAAATTTGTTATGACAAAAATGTTAAAAAAGATTGTTAAGATTATGTATTTCATTTTTTTCGTCCTTTCTTTTTAGTTTTATCGTATTCTTTTCTTTTTTCAATTAATATAAGCGCCTCTTCCATGGTAAGCTCATTTGGATCCTTCTCTTCTGGAATAGTTGCATTAAGAGATTTATATTTTATGTATGGTCCATATTGACCTTTCATGATTCTTACTGATTTTTTATCCTCTGGATGTTCACCAAGATCTTTTATTAATGAGGAGGAAATTCTTCCCGGCTTAGCTTCAGCAATTAATGTTATTGCCCGATTGATTCCAATAGAAAAAAGATCTTCAATATTTTCAAGTCTTGCAGATTTATTTTCACATTTAAGATAAGGACCAAATCTTCCAGAATTTAATGTTATATCCTGACCATTATCGGGGTGTTGTCCTAATACTTTAGGAAGAGAGCACAAATATTTTGCTTTATCTAAATCAACACTATCAACATCTATACCTTTTGGAATTGATACATTTTGAAGATGTTCATTCTGATTTTTTTTTTCTTTCTACCTTTTTTCTTTTTTTGTTCTAATTCATCTTTTTCTTTTTCATATTGTAAGTAGGGGCCGAATCTACCATTCTTTAAATAAATATCTTTACCTTTTTCGTTTTGACCCAATAATTTAGGTTCTGCTAAGTTATATTGAGCTGCAGCTTTAGCTTTAGATAAAGGTCTAGTAAATTTGCACTCTGGATAATTTGAACATCCTATAAAAGCACCACCTCTAAAACTATTTTTAAGACTTAGTTCTCCATTGGAACACAACTTGCATTTTCGATCGATT
>CACPBH010000011.1 GCA_902632145.1 uncultured Pelagibacteraceae bacterium
TTTAGTCAGATATTTACTTGAAAAAACAGATTATAAAATTATAAGCGTTGATAATTATTCTTCCGGATCAAAAAAAAATCATATTAAAAATACACGAGTAAAATACATAAAAGGAAATACTAGAAATATTTCAAAATTAATTAAAAAACCTAATCAAATAAAAACAATATTTCATTTTGGAGAGTTTTCAAGAATTTATCAAAGCTTTTTGAATATGAATGAATGTATCGAGTCTAACACGGTAGGATCAAATTCAATCTTTAATTTTTGCTTAAAAAATAAAATTAAACTCATTTATTCTGCTACCTCAGCGTCCTTAGGGAACAAAGGTGATGATAAAAACTTATCTCCATATGCTTTTAGTAAAGCAAAAAATCTTGAACTTCTAGAAAATTTAAAAAAGTGGTTCAATTTTAAATATGAAATTATATATTTTTATAATGTTTATGGCCCAAATCAAATATGTAAGGGACATATGTCAACCGTAATAGGAATATTTGAAGATCATTATAAAAGAAATAAAGCCTTGCCAGTAGTTAGGCCAGGAACTCAGTCGAGGAGGTTCACACATATCGATGATACTGTTAAGATTTGTTACATGGCCTGGAAAAAAAATTTATGCAGACACTACAGTATTTCAAATAAAAAATCCTATTCTATTATAGATGTTGCTAAACTTTTTGACTCAAAGGTTAAATATCTACCTAGGAGAGCTGGAGAGAGATATGCGTCAGCCTTAACAAACAAAAATTTATCTAATAAAATTTATAAATATTTTGGAAAAGTAAGTCTTAAAAAATACATAAAAGATTTTACAAATAATAATTAGTGACCCGGAAACTCTATTAAGCACTCAGTCTTAAAACCTTTATCTTTTAGTAGTTTATTACCAGGTAAGTCAAATAGGTTAATAACAAAAATAAAACCAGCAACTGAACCTCCAGATATTTTTATTAATTTGGCTGCAGCTTCAGCGGTTCCTCCAGTCGCAATAAGATCATCGATTATTAGCACTTTTTCTCCATTATTGATAGAATCTTTATGCACTTCAATAGTTGCATCACCGTACTCTAAAGTAAAATCTACAGAATATGTTTCTGCAGGTAATTTATTTTTTTTTCTTAGCAATATAAATGGTTTATTTAAAGCATATGAAACAGTTGAAGCAAAAACAAAACCTCTAGACTCAATTGCAGCAACTTTGTCAAAATGTATTTTTTTAGCAATTTCAATAATTTTGTCGTTAGTAAACCTAAAAGCTTCAGGATTCTTTATTAAAGTAGTAATGTCTCTAAATAAAATTCCCTTTTTTGGATAGTCCGGAATAGATCTAATATATTTTTTTAAATCCATAATTTATGCTTCAAGTTCTAACAAAAAAGCATTAATAATTAAACGATGAAAAAAAGAAAGCTTGGGATAATTGGTGGAAGCGGTCTATATAAAATGGAGGGTTTTGAAAAAACTAAATGGAAAAAAATTAATACTCCTTGGGGAAAACCCTCAGATGAAATCTTACAAGCAAGCATTGGAAAAGAAGAAATTTGTTTTATTCCTAGACATTCAAGAGGTCACAAAATTAATCCCACAAATATCAATTTTAGAGCAAATATAGATGCAATGAAACAATTAGGAGTTACAGATATTATTTCAGTGTCAGCTGTTGGATCTCTTAAGGAAAATCTTGAACCAGGAAAATTTGTAATAGTAGATCAATTTATTGACAGAACATTTTCAAGAGTAAAAACTTTTTTTGATGAAGAAATAGTAGCACATGTTTCAATGGCTAAACCCACAAGTCCTGGACTTTCAAACTGTTGTGAAGCTGCATTAAATAAGTTGAATATCAGTCATCAAGTTGGGGGAACATATTTAGTAATGGAGGGCCCACAATTTTCCACACTAGCTGAATCGAACCTATACAGATCTTGGGGAGCTGATGTAATTGGTATGACTAATATGCCTGAAGCTAAATTAGCTAGAGAGGCAGAAATTAGATATAGTACAGTAGCAATGGTAACAGACTACGATTGTTGGCATCCTGATCATGATGAAGTTGATGTTAGCATGGTTGTCCAAACTTTAATGAAAAATGCAGCAAATGCACAAAATATGATTAAAGAAATTATAAAAACATTTAGAAACTATTCAGTAGAAAAGGACCCTGCGAACGACTGTTTAAATGTAGCTATAATTACAGATCCAAAGTTAAGAACAAAAAAAACAATTAAAAAATTAAAAACTATAGCTGGAAGAGTTTTAAGCAAAAAATAATCTTAATGCCAACATATACTGTAAAATATTCAAATATTAATCTTTCTCAAAAACAAAAAAATTCAATTGCAAATGACATAACCAATACTCATAGTAAATATACAGGTGCAAATACCTTTTTTGCTCAAATAATATTTCAAAAAAATGAAAAAAATGCCCATTTCATGGGCGGCAAGTTAGTTAAAACTAAAGAAATCTTTTTAAATGGTCAAATAAGAGCTGGGAGAACATCAAAAGTGAAAAAAAAATTAATTTTAGGTCTAAGAAAAATTTTGATTGAAAACACAAAGTTGCAGAGTGATTTTGTTTGGGTTTACTTAGAAGATCTTATACCGGATCAAATGATTGAGTATGGAGAAGTTTTGCCTAAATCAGGACAGGAAAAAAAATGGTTTAACTCGCTGTCAACAAGTTTAAGAAAAAGATTAAAAAAAATGGAAAAAAGTAAATGAAAATAGAGGGAAATTCATACAAAACAATTTGGTTTGAGAACAATTTAGTAAAAATCATTGATCAAACAAAACTGCCTCATCAGTTTATCATTAAAGATTTAAAAACTGTTAAAGACGCAATAAATGCCATTAAAACTATGGAGGTGAGAGGTGCCCCATTAATTGGTGCAACCGCAGCCTATGGCCTAGTTTTATCTATAATTGAAAATAATGATTTATCTTTTTTAAAGAAATCTAGTGAGGAGTTAGTTGCGTCAAGACCCACTGCAATTAATCTTAAGTGGGCAGTGGATAGAATGATGAAAAAGTTATCTCGAGTAAACGATAAAGATATCTTAAAAATTGCTCTAGATGAGGCAAAGTCAATCACAGAAGAAGATGAAAAATTTTGTAAAAGTATAGGCTTGAATGGTCTTAAAATTATCGAAGACATTGCTAATAAAAAAAAAGATACAGTTAACATTTTAACCCATTGTAATGCAGGATGGTTAGCTACTATTGACTGGGGGACAGCTACTTCACCTATATATCATGCTCATCAAAAAGGTATTAAAGTTCATGTTTGGGTTGATGAAACTAGACCACGAAATCAAGGAGCAAATTTAACTTCCTATGAATTAAATGAGGAGGGAATTTCTAACACAGTTATAACAGATAACTCAGGTGGTATTTTAATGCAAAGGGGGCAAGTGGATATGTGTATCGTTGGAACCGATAGAACTTTATCAAATGGCGATGTATGTAATAAAATTGGAACATATCTAAAGGCTTTATCTGCAAAAGATAATAATGTTCCTTTTTATGTAGCCTTACCAAGCTCAACTATAGACTGGAGAATCAAAGATCATAGACAAATTCCTATTGAAGAAAGAAATTCAGAGGAACTATCTCATGTTGAGGGAATAGATGAAAATAATGAGATTAAAAAAGTTAGAATATACCCGCAAAAAAGTAAGTCTTTAAACCTAGCCTTTGATATTACACCTGCTAAACTAGTTACAGGTTTAATCACTGAAAAAGGAATCTGTGAAGCTTCAGAAAAAGGTTTGAAAGGTTTATTTAAGTGAGCAAATTAAAAAACTGATGTTATTAAATACTCAAAAAAATTAAATATAACAAATTTATCTGCTTTAAGATCAGGAAATATCTCTGCAAGAGCAAAAGAAAAAGGAGTGGATGGTTTTTATATAACTCCATCGGGTAGAAAGTACTCTTCTTTAAAAACAAAAGACATCGTCTTTGTTTCGCTTAAAGGTGTTTATGATAAAAAAAAAGGTAAACCCTCATCAGAATGGAGATTTCATAAAGATATTTATGTGAATAAAAAAGAAGCAAAAGCAATAGTTCATGCTCACTCTACTTGTGCTACAGCTGTTTCTACTCATCAAAAAAGCATTCCAGCTTTTCACTATATGGTTGCAGTTGCAGGCGGGGAAGACATTAAGTGCAGTAAATACGCAACTTTTGGAACGAAAAATCTTTCAAGAAATATTATTAAAGCATTAAAAAATAGAACAGCGTGTTTGATTGCCAATCACGGTCAGGTTGCTTTTGGGGAAAATTTAGAAAAAACTTTTGAGCTTGCTCAGGAGATCGAAAATATTTGCCATCAATATATAAATGCCATAAGAATCGGAATACCTAAGATACTTTCGAAAAAAGAAATGAAAATTGTCTTGGGTAAATTTAAAAATTATAAAAAAGGATAGTTTTTAATGATTAAAGTTGGTGAGCACATTACTATTGATTTTCTTGGTGTAAAAAAAGATTATTCACCTGAATTTTATGAAAAAGTTATTTATAAAATCGCAAAAGCTGCAAAAGTAGAAATATTAAATGTAGCCTCGCATAGATTTGAACCTCAAGGTTTTACTTTAGTCGCTTTATTGTCAGAGAGTCATTTTAGTTTTCATACATTTCCTGAAAGAGGTGTTATCAGTTTTGATTTCTTCACATGCGGGAAGGTGAATCCAAAAGTTGCTCTTAAGATTTTAAGAAAAGAAATAGATCATCATAGAGTAGTAACTAACGCTTTTGATAGAAGTAGTGTAGGTCTTTATGATGATATTTATAGCACGCCAGGCCAAAAGAAATTCTATGTTGTCAAAGATGTTTTAGAAAAATTCACTTCTAAAGTCGGTCAATTTGTTGAAATTATGGATTTAGAAGAGTTCGGTCACGCACTATTTATTGATCATGAAATCCAAGTAGCAGAAAAAGATGAAAAAATTTATAGCTCAAATTTTTTCAAATCTAGTTATGATTTAAGTAAAAAAAATAATAATGTTGCAATAATCGGTGGAGGCGATGGAGGTGTTGCTAGAGCATGTTTAGAGAATAATTCTAATTACATCGATTGGTTTGAATTAGATCCAGAAATTGTAGATGTTTGTTATCGCCATTTACCAAAAGTTTGTTCTAAAGTTAAAAAGAGCAACAAAATTAAAACTTTCTGGGGAGATGCATTTAAAAGCATAAAAGAAATAGAAGACTCGAAATACGATAAAATATTTGTAGATTTAAATGATGATCAATACTGTATCGATCTAGCAAAAAAAAATATGAAAGGTTTAAAAAGAATACTTAAAAAAGGTGGCGTGATTACCGCTCAAATTGGAAGTCAGGATAAAAAACCAAAACAAGTTGATAATTGGTGTAAGGTTTTAGGAAAAAGCTTTGGAAACGTTAAATTATCTGGGGCTTATATACCTAGTTTTGACTGTAAATGGAATTTTGCTTCATCTATAATGAAGTAATGTTTCGTGTTTCCTGTATTCAATTAAGATCAAATAACAATATTCATAATAATTTAAAAAAGACATCGAAACTTATTACTAAAGCAATAAAGCAAAAAACTGATTTCATAATTACTCCAGAAGTTTCTTCACATTTTTCTTTAAAAAAAAAAGAGCTATTAAAAATTTGTACTTCAATGCAAAATGATATTTATCTTAAAGGTATTAAAAAACTTGCCAAAAAGTATAAGAAATGGATTTTAATAGGATCTCTAATAATTAAAGTTTCAAAAAATAAATTGGTTAATAGATCTGTTTTAATCGATAAGAGTGGGAAAGTTAGAACTTATTACGATAAAATTCATATGTATGACGTTGTTTTAAGCAGAAAAGAAAAATATTTTGAGTCAAAAATTTTTTATCCAGGAAAAAAAATAAAGACATTTAAGTTACCTTGGGGAAAGATCGGTTTAAGCATTTGTTACGATCTTAGATTTCCAAATTTATATCGAAAATTATCTAAAGCAGGCTCATTATTTTTATCTGTGCCTTCAGCTTTTACTGAAACCACAGGCAAGAAACATTGGCATTCATTATTGAAAGCTAGAGCGATAGAAAATTTTTGTTATATTTTTGCACCTGCACAAGGAGGAATACATTATAATGGAAGAAAAACTTTTGGACATTCTTTAATAATTTCCCCAGATGGCGAAATCATAAAAGAACTTAATAAATCTGAAGGTGTAATTACAGCCAATATAAATCCAAACCTACCAAAAAATCTTAGGCTAAGAATACCTAGTTTAAAGGTGGATTAATTATTCGTAAGATTTTACTTCCTTGATATTTGATCCAAGAGCATTATTGATTGCTAATTTGATCTTCGCTCTTTCGTCGTTAAATTTATAAACATTTCTTGCTAGTCGGATGAATTTTTCGTCAAATTTATTATTTTTTTCAGCAAATCTCTTTCCATCTTCTATATCCCAAAGTTTTAAATTTATATTTTTAAGATCCTTCTTAAAACTTAGAATTTTATTTTCATCACTAATAGATTTTTTAAAAGTTTCATTTAATGAAACCAATTCTTTATCTACCTCCATTAATTTTTCTTTATTACTTATTTTCTCTTTTTTGATTTCTAAAATGGTAATTTTATCTATTAACTCCCCAGCTGATATTTCTGCCAATATTTTGTCCATTTTCTCACCCATATTAATATTTGACTATATCAATCATTAAATATACTTCGAAATAATAATGTCAAATATATTAATAATAAAGCATGGCTCTTTAGGCGATTTAATTCAAGCAAATGGAGCTATAAAAGATATAAAAAAATTTTACAAAAATAGAAAAGTATTTTTACTTACAGCTCAGCCATACGCAATTTTTATGTCAGAATGCCCTTACTTAGATGGTGTCATTATAGATAAGAGACTACCTAGATGGAATTTATTTTATTTAAAAAGTCTAAAAAATAATTTAGCAAAATATAATTTTACTAAAATCTATGATTTACAAAATTCTAGTAGAACAAAATTTTATAAAAGATTTATTTTAAAAAATGTAGAGTGGTCTTCTTCGGAAACTTCATTAGAGCCAGGTCAAAAAAAGAGTGATTTTGATAGAGACCCTGTTCTTGATAGAATGGAAATTCAATTAAAAAAAAAGTGGTATACAAACTGAATTTGTAAAAAATATTGATTTAAATTGGGCTATATCAGATATCTCCAGATTAAAAAAGCAATATGCAAACAATGACTATATTTTGTTATTTCCTTTTTGTTCAAAAAAACTTCCTCAAAAAAAATGGCCTTTTTTTAAAGATTTAATTTTACGACTCAAACAAGATTATAAAAATAAATATCCAATTCTGTTAGCTCCAGGACTGGATGAAATTGATGAAGCTAATGAGATGAATGCCAAAGTAGTTTTAGATAATAATCAACCAATTGATATTAAAACATTAGTATCTTTAATAAGTAACGCTAAATTTATTATTGCTAACGATACTGGACCTGCACATATAGCTTCACATTTAGACAAAAATGGTGTCGTACTTTTTGGTAGCCACACAACTGCAAAAAAAGTAAGTATGGAAAATTATAACTTTAAAGCAATAAGTGTTGAGAATTTGAATAATTTAACAGTCGAAACCGTTTTAAAAAAAGTCAAATCTAAATTAAATTAATATAATTTTTAATAATTTTTTCCCAACCAAACCCTTTTGAAAATTCAAATGCATTAGCACCTAGTTCCTTATATTTTTCGTTAGATAAAATTTTTAAGAGTGTATCGTAAATTGCATTTAGATCATTACCATTACAAAGATATCCGGTAATACCAGATTTTATCGCATCTCCTTCACCTCCGTAGATCCCACCGATTGATGGTTTTCCGTAAGACGCAGCCTCAATGTAAGTAATACCAAATCCCTCAACTGATTTTTTATAAACTACTGAGGGCATTACAAATACATCTGATTGTTCGAGCAATCCAACTTTTTCTTGTTCTGTAGAGTTGAAAATTAATTCAACATTTTTTTCCAAACCTAATTCATTAGTTAATTTTTGAAGATTTTTTCTCTCATCTCCATCACCGATAGAAACATATTTTAAATTTGGAAATTTTGGTAAAATATTTTTTATCGACATTAAAATATTCTGATGGCTTTTACGGCCGTCTAATCTCGAAACAGTGATTAATTTTGGTGACGCGTTACCATAAATATTTTTGGAAAATTCCCTAGCTGTTTCACTTACAACAATAGGATAGTTACAACCTGGATTAATAACATGAACATCTTTTAATCCAAGTTTTAAACCTAATTCTTTAGTAAATTTTGAATTTGCAATTATAAAATCTGCTTTTTCTAATGATTTTAAAACTCTTTTATATAAAGAAGAGCCAACAGGATGATTTATTTCCTTTGAGTGAATTAAGCAGAAAGATTTTGTTTTCTTTAGGGTGTCTAATTCAATATTTTCAATACTTTTCCAATGATCAAAGAAACATGCTCTTATTTGATTTTGTTTAATAAAATCTTTAACTAAATTAGCTTTTCTATACTTTCTAAATATTTTAAAACCTGAAATTCTCTCTATACTTAATTTAGAATTTTGATCATAAGCATCTGCGTCTTCATGATTATCTGCAAAAACTTTTACTGGACCATGATTTGTAAGAGCATTAGACAAACCTTCCATGAGGTTTTGCATACCACCAATTTCAGGTGGAAAATTTCTTGTAGAAACTAAAAACATTAATTAAACCACTTTATATTACATCCCATACTTGGAGTTTGTTCCTTTGGACCAGCTTGAGTCCTAGAAATTATCTTCATTGCTACTTTTAAATCACTATCTCCACTTGAAATAGGTTTTAAATCTCTAAGTTCTTTAAATCTTCCTCGATATTGAAGTTTTAAATCTTTATTGTAACCAAAAAAATCAGGCGTACAAACAGCGCCATATTTCTTTGCTATTTCTTGGGTTTCATCAATTAAATAATTTATTTCACCAAAATCATTTGCTTTAGCAAATTTAATCATATTATCGAAAGAGTCTTCAGGATAATTTTTAGTATCATTAGACATGATTGCAACAGAGTTAATCCCTTCTTTTTTTAATTCATTACAATCTTTTGCTAAATCACGAATAATCGCTTTCACGTAAGGGCAGTGATTACAAATGAACATTATCAGTGTTGCTTTTTCACCTTTTACATCATTTAGAGAAATTAGTTTATTTTCTATCGATTTTAGTTTGAAATCCTCAGCTTTTTTTCCAAAATCGCAAACTGGTGTCTTTGTTAAAGCCATAATATATTATAAGATAATTAATAATACATTACAGCAAATTTATGATTTACGATGTTAACGGTCACACTCCTAAAATCGATCCTAACAGCTGGGTAGCTTCTAATGCAGTTATCATTGGTAGAGTAGAATTAAAAAAGAATTCTAATATTTGGTTTAATGCAACTTTAAGAGGTGATTTAGAACCAATTATTATTGGTGAAGGTTCGAATATTCAAGATGGTAGCGTAATACATACAGACCCAGGCTGTCCAACTATTGTAGGTAAAGGAGTTACGGTTGGTCATATGGTTATGCTTCACGGTTGTGAAATTTCAGATGATTGTATTATTGGAATAGGTTCAACTATTTTAAACAAAGCAAAGATCGGTAAAAACTGTATCATCGGTGCAAACTCATTAGTAACAGAAAATAAAGTTATTCCAGATAGATCACTAGTTCTAGGAAGCCCCGGTAAAGTAGTAAGGCAAGTCACTGATGAAGAGATAGAACACATTAAAGAAAATGCCAGAGACTATGTCGAAAATATTAAAAAGTATAAGAAATAGTTTCTTAATTTTAATCTTACTTACAACAAATATTTTTTCTAAAGATATTAGACTCCCAAAAGATGTTGGTTCGGGAAATACTTATAGCAAAAGCTTAGGCTCAGGTTTTAAAAAATATGGATACACAATAGTAAATAAAAAAGATGGTAATCCAGTTAGATCTGGAGACAAATCAATTAAGTTTGAGGTCAGACTTGGCGATTGCGGAAAAGACAAACCTCCAGGAAAATGGAACGACTGTAAAAATGACCGTCAAAGACACGAATTAAGCGGTGAGAGATTTAAAGGAAAAGTATGGTACGCTTATTCAATATATCTCCCAAAAGATTTTAAAAGTGTTTATCCAGTAAAATCGGCAATGGCTCAATTCCACCAAAAAGGTAGTTGGCCCTCACTAATGTTTCAATTTACTGATATGGGATATTATGCTGATAGACAATTAGGTTATCAAACACAAGAAATGAAAAAACTTTTAGATACAAAAGATATGATTGGAAAATGGAACGATATTTTAATTCATGGAAATTTTACATCAAAAGAAGATGGTTTTTACAAAATTTGGGTAAATAACAAATTAAAATATGAGTACAATGGCGCTACCACAGGAGGAAAAGAAAGCTATTTTAAATTTGGTATTTACCACACTAAAGTAAGTGTATGGAAAATGTATTATCCAGAGGATGTATTTCCTACACAAATCGTTTATTACGATGAGATTAGAGTTGGCAAATCAAGGGAGTCTGTTACTAAAAATTTAGGGAACTAACCAAGTAAATTTTTTAAAACCATTCAAATCAATTAAAGCTCTTCGATGACCTTTTGCTGCTAAATAAAGCCACTCAATACTTTTAATTTTACATCTAATGACGCAAAAGTTTTTATAACCAGCTTCGCTTTCTTCTTTAGTAAAATCAAAATTATCAAACTTATTATCTAACCCTGAGGTCGGTTTTTCAGATTCTGTTCCTGGTCCATTAGTAACCAAGTAACATTTTCTACTGATATGGCCAGTTTTTTCCCAAGACTCTTTTGTAACATCATTATTATAATTTACTTCACATTCAGCCTTAACTCTAAGCTGTATTTTTTCTTCTTTACCATAAAATAAAATAGAGCACTTGGGATTTTTTTTTATTTTTTCAATTTTTGAAGATCTAATATCACTATGGTACTGAATAAAATTATTTTGTTGATCTGCCTTTCTAAGAACAACAACCCTACCATCAAGATCTTTATCATTTCCGCAAATAAATACTGGAGTTCTAAATTCGGAAGATCTATCTTTGACAGCTTTTGATAACAAATCCCAGATTTTTTTTTCTATCTCTTTTGAATCTTCGTAGTAGCTTACTGTTTCTGACACAATTTATTTTCTAAATCTTTTAATTAAGCTTGAAGTATCCCATCTTTGACCACCCATTTTTTGCACTTCAGCATAATATTCATCAATTATTTTTGTGATAGGTAAAGGCGAGTTATTTTTCTTAGCTTCATCCATCGCTATTTTTAAATCTTTTCTCATCCAATCAACGGCAAAACCATAATCAAATTTATCTTCAATCATTGTTTTATGTCTATTTTCCATTTGCCAAGATTGAGCCGCACCTTTTGAAATTACTTCGATCACATCGTGCATATTTAATCCTGCATTCATTCCAAAATTTATTGCTTCAGATAATCCTTGTACTAAGCCCGCAATACAAATTTGGTTTACCATCTTAGTTAACTGACCACTTCCTGATGGACCTAGAAGTTTAATCTTTTTACTGTAGCAATCGATCACTGGTTCAGCCTTTTTATAAGGAGCTTCATCTCCTCCAACCATCACTGTTAAAATTCCTCCTTCAGCGCCCGCTTGTCCACCTGAAATAGGCGCATCCAAGAAATAAAAACCTTTTGATTTTGCCTCTTTGTAAAGCTCTCTAGCAATATTTGCAGATGCAGTAGTATTATCTACGTAGATCGCACCTTTTTTTGCAGCTTTAAATAAACCTTTCTCACCTAGAGTCACTTCTTTTAAATCATTATCGTTTCCGACACATGTAAAAATAAAATCACAGTCTTTTGCAGCATCCATTGGAGTATCTGCTGTTTTACCTTTGTATTCTTTGATCCATTTTTCTGCTTTAGCTTTAGTTCGGTTAAAAACTGTTACATCGTGACCAGCTTTTGATATATAACCTGCCATAGGGTATCCCATAACACCCAAACCTATGAAAGCAACTTTACAAGTCATAAATGATTAACCTCTCAATAAATAAAAAAGTAATTATATTCGGATTTATATTTACATTTTTTTCAAGTTTTGGACAGAGTTTTTTTTTGGGATTGTTTAACGCACCAATTAGAAATGAATTAGGTATTACTCACGGACAATTTGGAAATATTTATGCTACCGCAACAATATTTTCTAGTCTGTTACTTATATGGGTCGGAAAAAAAATCGATGAATATCAAATTATCTATTATTCTTTTTTTGTTATTCTATTATTGTTTTTTTCATCTTTATTTTTTTCTTTCATCAATAGTATTATTTTTTTATCAATCGGTATATTTTTAATGAGATTTTCTGGCCAAGGTTTAATGAGCCATACCTCTACGACAACAATCTCAAGATTTTTTGAAAAGTCTAGAGGAAAAGCTCTAAGCACAATTTGGTTTGGATTGTCATCTGCAGAATTTATTTTACCTGTATTAGTAACTTATCTGTTTATAATTTATTCTTGGAGATCAGTTTGGCAAGGAATAGCAATTATTATAATTATATTTTTGCCGTTTGTAGTTTTAAATACAATTAAAAAGATTAAATTAGATTCCAGAGAAAAAGATTTAAATCCTAAAAAAAATTTTAAGATTAAAAGTTGGAGAAGAAGAGAAGTAATTAAAGATTACAGATTTTATATTGTATCACTCAATATGCTTGCGATGCCTTGGATAGTCACTGGAATATTTGTTTATCAGTCATTTATTTCAGATTCGAAAATGTGGAATATTTACACAATACCAAAAGCATTTATGGTCTATTCCTTAGCTTCAATTATAACTTTATTCTTCTCAGGTTTTTTAGTTGATAAATTTACAAGTAGAAAATTAATTCCAATTATGAATATACCTCTTTTAATATCAATGTTCGTATTATTTTATTATCAACAAGAAATTTCGGCGTTTATTTTTTTAGGTTTAGTTGGTATTTCAAATGGATTAGCTAACGTACTTGGGTCATCTACTTGGGCTGAAATATATGGAGTAAAATTTATTGGGTCTATAAAAGCTTTGACCACAGCTTTTATGGTCTTTTCAACTGCTTTTGGAACAGCAGTATTTGGTTTAATGATCGACAATGGTTTTTCAATTGAAAATATTGCTTTTGTATCTGGTATATACATAGTTATTTCGTTATTTCTTTTAATATTAATAAGAAATAAGCTTGAACCTATTAAGCTTAGAAAATAATTGATTTCTTATAGTTATTTGAATATACACTCAACATCATGGCAAGAATTACCGTAGAAGACTGTTTAGAAAAAGTTGATAATCAATATGATCTAGTTTTACTAGCTAAAGAAAGAACAGTTCAATTAAATGCTGGTGCTCAAATGTTAGTTGAAGAGGATAATGACAAAAGAACAATTATATCATTAAGAGAAATTGGAGATGGAAAAATAGATGTTAAGGAAGTTGAAGCTAACGCAATCAAAAGACTAAGAAAAGAACCAGACGAGTCTGAAGAACAAGAGGAAATCGAAGAGGAAACTAACGACGATTTTGAAAATTTATATAAAGGGCAGGTTTCTAAAAGTGGTGTAGCTATATTACCCTCAAAAAGAACAAGAAGAATTCCTGAAGTAAAAAAACCTAGCTTAGCTGACGAAGCTCTCTCAGAATTAAAAGCAGAGCAGCCAGAAATAAAAGAAGAAAACTTAGATAAAGAGGAAGCTCCTCTTGAACTAAGTGAAGAAGCTCCAGTAGAAGAAGAAAACAAATCAGAGTAAATTATGAAAAAAACTGTTTCAGTTGCACCTATGATGGATTGCACTGATAAGCACGAAATTTATTTTCTAAGTCTTATAAGTAAAAATGTACACTTGTACACTGAGATGATTGTTGCAAATGCAATTATTAGAGGGCACAGATCAAAACTACTTTCTTTTAAAAAGATAAATAATCCAGTAACTCTTCAAGTTGGGGGATCAAATCCAAACGAGCTAGCCGAAGCATGTAAGATTTCTGAAGACTATGGATATAAAGAGATAAATTTAAACTTAGGTTGTCCAAGTAAAAAAGTACAAAAAAATAAATTTGGTGCATGTCTGATGCAGGAACCAGATCTTGTAGCTAAATGTATTGAGGCCATGACTAAAGCAACTAAATTGCCTGTAACCATTAAAACACGAATTGGTTACAACGATGTTGAAAATTTTGAATTTTTAAAATCTTTTATTCAAACAACTAAAGATGCGGGTTCAAAAAAATTTATAATTCATGCAAGAAAAGCCTTACTTAAAAAACTCACTCCAAAAGAAAACTTGAATATTCCACCTTTAAAATATGATTTTGTTTATAAATTAAAAGATTGTTTTAAAAAAGATGAAATAATTATTAACGGGGGTGTAAAAACAATTGAGGAGATTAAAAATCATTTGACCAAAGTCGATGGTGTGATGATTGGTAGAGCTATCTATCACTCACCTTATTTTTTAGCAGAAATTGAAAAAGAAATTTTTAAAAATGAAAATGTACCAACTAGAACAGAAGTTATGGAAAGTTTAATTCCTTACATTCAAGAGCAAACATCAAAAGGTGTTCAATTAAATCACATCATGAGACACACTGTAGGATTATTTCACGGACAAAACGGTTCCAAAACATGGAAGCAATATCTTTCTAAAAATATGTGTATAAGAGATGCTGATTTACAAAAGGTAAATCATATAATGGATCAAGTCAGAAAAACCAATCCAGTTTCTTTAGAGAGATAATTTTGGAAGCTCTTACTCAATCACAAATAGTATATTTAATTTTAATTATGATTGGAACAGCAATACCTGCAGGGTTTGCTGCCGGTTTGTTTGGAATTGGAGGAGGACTGATTACTGTTCCAATTTTGTTTTATATATTTAGTACCACAGGGATTGAAACAGCATACGTCATGCATTTAGCGGTAGGAACCTCTTTTGGAATAATTATCCCAACTTCAACTGTATCTGTTTTAACTCATCACCAGCATAAAGCAGTTGACTTTAATATTGTAAAAGGTTTTGGTTTTTTTGTTGCAACAGGGGTAATTCTTGGGACAATATTTGCTGCAAGTTTAGAGACAAAACCTTTAATTTTGTTTTTTACTATTGTTGTATACATTCTCGCTTTCTATTTATTATTTTTGAAAGAAAAAGAGACAAACATAGAAATAAAAATGGGGTTATTATCAAAAGCAGCCTCAGGTATTGTTAGTGGTTTCATTTCAGCACCAATGGGCATAGGAGGTGCGGTAATGAATGTCCCAATTTTAAAATTTTTTGGTTACCCAATTAATAAAGCTATTGGTAGTGCTGCAGCTATTGGATTTATTATTGCTTTATTTGGTGCTGTA
>CACPBH010000012.1 GCA_902632145.1 uncultured Pelagibacteraceae bacterium
TGATTTATCTAAATAATAATATTTTTGAATTTTTAATTGATTATCGAAATCAATTATTAACGGGTTCCCTGTTGGAATTTCAAGCTCATTAATTTTAATATCTGAAATCTTAAATAGAGATTTACACAATGCTCTTAACGAATTTCCATGAGCGGATATCAAAATATTTTTTCCATTTTCCAAATTTTTTTTTATTTCAAAATTATAAAAAGGAACTACTCGTTCATAAGTATGCTTTAGAGACTCGGTAAAAGGAATTTTGTTTTTGGGAATTCCATCGTTTAAAGGGCTGAATTTTTCAAGGTAATTACTATCTTTAGCCATGAGCGGTGGTGCAACGTCCCATGATCTTCTATATTTTTTAAATTGTTCTTCACCAATTTTCTTTTTTGTTTCTTCCTTGTTTAAACCTGTTAATGACCCGTAATGTCTTTCATTTAATTCCCAAGCAGTATTAAACTTCATGGATAAATTTAATATTTTTAAGATAATTGTGAGCGTTTCAATTGATCTTTTAAGATAAGAGGTATAACTAATATCTATTTTAATATTCAATTCACTAATTAACTCTCCTGATTTTTTAGCTTCCTCTTTACCTTTCTCTGAAAGGTCAACATCTACCCAGCCCGTAAATCTATTTTCAGCATTCCAGATACTCTGGCCATGTCTTGTTAAGATTAATTTACTCATATAAGTTAATTAAGTTATTATGTACTATATAAAAATCTAAATGAAAAACACTATCTTCTTTGCTTTAAAATATTTATTCTATTTTTCATTTATAATTCTACTAATTCTTTATTTGTTCCCAGGAAGTTTAATTGGTTATTTATTATACGGAAATTTGGGAAAACAACCCGATTTTATTTCAAATCCAATTGGAACTTCTATTAATCATTTAATATTTTTTTTCTATTTTAGTATCTTAGGTTTTATATTTCGGAGCAATCAAAAAAAATTTATAAATAGTTTTTCTTTTTTATTTCTAATTTCAGTAATTTTAGAATTATTACATCATTTTATTCCTAATCGAGCATTTGAACTTAACGATTTATATGCGAATAGTTTAGGAGTAATGTTAGCTTTTTTAATGTTTAAATTTTTTAAAAAACTTCAAAATTAAATGTTTATTCGTATTATAATTTTATTTCTGGTTTTACTTTCTAATTCATCTGCAGAGGAAATATCTGGTATTCCAAAAGTCGTTGATGGAGATACAGTTCATATAAATAATTATAAATTTAGATTAGAAGGAATAGATGCTCCAGAAATGAGACAACAATGTAAAAAAGAATCCTTTAAAATTTCATCTTTGATTGGCTTTAAATTTTATAAAAATTATAGCTGCGGGAGAGTTTCAAAAGAAAAATTAATAACTAAAATTAACACTTCTGAAGTAAAATGTATTTCTTTATCTAAAGATAAATACAAAAGGTATATTGCCACCTGCTTTAAAGGAAAAACCAACTTAAATCAGTGGATGGTAAGAAATGGTTTTGCAATAGCATATAGAAGATATTCTAAAAAATATGTACCAGATGAAGAATTCGCAAAAGAAAATAAATTAGGACTATGGCAAGGTAAGTTTATGGAGCCAGAAAAATGGAGAAAGCTTAATTAATTTTTAGTATAAATTATATAGTGATTCCTTTTAAAAAAGTAATATCTATTTTAATTTTTTTTATTATAAGTGCTTGTTCTTCAATACCAAAAAATACGCAAAATAGTTGTGCTATTTTTGAAGAAAGATATTTATGGTACAAACATTCTAAGGCTTCTTATGAAAAATGGGGAGCGCCTATTCATCTTCAGCTAGCTTTTGTTAAAAAAGAAAGCGACTTCAATTGGCTTGCAAAACCTCCAAGAACTAAATTATTTAAAGTAATACCATTTAAAAGACCCTCTTCCTCATTTGGATATTCCCAAGCAGTTAAAGGCACTTGGGAACAGTATAAAAGGGAAACAAATAATCCATTAGCTACAAGAGCAAGATTTAAAGACTCAGTAGATTTCATAGGATGGTATATCCATAAAACTAATAAGATACTGAAGATTTCAAAAAAAGATCCTTATCGACAATATTTAGCTTATTATAAGGGCTGGGGAGATTACAAAAATTATTCAAAAGATAAAAAAGCTATAATATATGCGAAATCTGTAAAGGACTTGGCAAAAAAATACAGAAAGCAGCTAACAGTTTGTAAAAAAAATCTAGATAAAAATAAATATATTATTTTTTAAGCTGTCTCTGTAATTCAAGTTCAACAGCATCAATCCTTTTAGTTCCTCTTCCCACAATAGTATAAACGGTAGGAATTACGTAAAGAGTGAAAAAAGTGGAAAATAACATTCCACCAAATATTGTAATGCCAACAGTCAAGCGACTTGCTTCACCTGGTCCAGTTCCTAGAATAAGTGGTAAAACACCAATAATTGTTGAGATACTTGTCATTAAAATAGGTCTCAATCTAATCGCAGCCGCTTCAAAAACTGCGACTTCTAAATTTTTTCCCTCTTTTCTAAGTTGATTTGCAAACTCAACAATAAGTATTCCATTCTTTGCAGACAAACCAATTAAAATAATTAATGCAATTTGGCTATAAACATTTAATGAAGAGCCTACCACTAAAAGACCAATCAAACCTCCGAGAATAGCCATAGGAACTGTTAACATAATTGTGAGTGGATGCCTCCAGCTTTCAAACTGAGCACTCATAGCTAAGTACGCAGTAATTAACGCTAAAACAAATATTACGTATAGTTCAGTATTTGTTTTTTTATATTCTTCGCTTTCACCTTTATAAGCAATTCTTGCTTGTGGTGTATTTTGTTCTACAACGCCCACTAAAAATTTAAGAGCTTCGTCTAGCGAGTAGTCTCCAACAAGCCTTGCTGAGATAGTGACTGCTTTTTGTCTATTGTATCTTGCTAAGAAAGGAGATTGACCTTCCTCATCGTAAGCAACCAAATTTGATACAGATACAAGCTTTCCATTATTTTTGGATCTTACAAAAACCTTACTAATACTATCTGGCTCTTGTCTATCCTTGATGTCACCTTGCAAAATAATAGAATACTCCTTTCCATCTCTAGTGAAGTTTGTAACTCTTTTTGATCCAAAAATGGTTTCTATAGTTTTTCCAATATCCTCTGTTGAAACCCCTAGGTCAGCAGCTTTTTTTTGATCTATCTTCACATTTAATTGAGGTTTGTTTAGATCAAAGTCATCTTGAATAGATGTGAGACCAGGATTTTTTCTGGCCTCTCTCTTAATTATTTCTTTCCATTCAATTAATTGTTCATAGGTATTACCTAAAACAACAAATTGCACAGGGCTTTCTACTCCTCCTGTCCTTATTCCTTGAGGCATAATTGGGAAAGCCAAAACACCTGGAACTCTCGAAATTTTTCCAAAAGACTCCCTCATTATCTCAACACCATGACGATCCCTTTTAGCCCAAGGTTCCAAAAGAACGATTATAAATCCACTATTAACTTGTTTAGCAGATTTTCCGAAACCAGGAACTCGCATTATTAACTTTCTATATTCACCATTCCCAACACTTGGTAGTAATAATTCCTCAATTTCCTCTGCTCTATCTTTGGTAAAATTGAAGCCAGATCCTTGTGGGGCCTTAACAATTACAAAAAAGGCACCTCTATCTTCTGGAGCAATTAACTCTTTTTTAGCGTAATTAAAAAAGAATATTGTTAAAGCAAGTGTACCTAACAAAAAAATAGTTATTGTTTTTCTTTTCTTTATCCAATTTAATAAGGAAACTTTGTAAAGGTAAGTAAGATCTTTTAAAAATTTTTCGAATTTTAAAACAATTTTTGATTTTTGCATATTCTTTTGTAAAAATTTACTTGCTAGCATTGGACTTAATGATAGTGCAACAAAGCTAGAGATAATCACAGCTGATGCAAGTGTGATTGCTGTTTGTGTAAAAAGCACTCCTGTAATTCCTTTTATAAAAATTAAAGGAACAAATACTGCTACTAAAACAACTGTTGTAGCTATAATTGCAAATGAAACCTGTTTTGCACCTTTGTAAGCTGCAACTAAAGGCGTATCTCCAAGCTCTATTCTTCTCACAATATTTTCAAGCATCACAATTGCATCATCAACTACAATACCAATAGCGAGAACTAAGGCCATTAAAGTAAAAAGATTTATTGAAAAATCAAAAATATAAATTGATAAAAAGGTTGAGATTAATGAAACAGGTAGTGCTATTAAAGGAACAATTAAAGCTCTTAAATTTCCTAAAAATAAATAAATAATAATAGTTACTAGAATTAGAGCAATTATCAAAGTTTTATAAACTTCTTTAATAGCTGTCTTAATATAATTACTTCTATCAAATGATACCTCCAAGGTCGTATCTGGTGGTAAACTAGGTTTTAATTCTTTTATCTTTTTTTTGATTCCATTAGCTACTGCAATGGTGTTCGCATCAGATTGCTGATATATACCTATACCAACAACTTGTTTTCCGTTACCTTTAAATAGAGTTCTAGTAGACTCGGCTCCTAATTCAATTCTCGAAACATCTGACAAAGTAATGATTGAACCATCTTTAGCCCTTTTGAGCGGAAGACTTTTATAGTTTTCTAATTCATTGTAAGCTTTATCTAGCTTAATAGTCAGATCAATATCTTTTGACTCAATTCGTCCAGCTGGGAACTCGGTGTTTTCTCTTTTAAGAACTGTCTCAACCTCTTGAGTAGTAAGATCTCTTGCAGCTAAAGCAATTGGGTCGAGCCAAACTCTAAGTGAAAGCTCTCTTTCACCACCAAGACGTACTCTGCCTACGCCATCAACAGTAGAAAAAGTATCAGTTAAATATCTATCGGCATAATCAGTTAATTCTAAATCAGTCATTGTTTCAGAATTGAAAGACAACCACATAACAGTTCTCATTGCTGCGCTTTGTTTGAAAATTTCAGGCTGTGCTGCACCCTCTGGTAAATTATCTAACACTCTAGATACAGAGCTCCTCACATCGTTAGCAACGTCATCTAAATCCAAACTAGTTTCAAATGTAAGCGTTATTCTTGAACTTTCATCTTCACTAAAAGAGTCTATTGTTTCTAAACCTGGTGTTCCACCAACAAAATCTTCAATCTTTTGTGTTATTTGAGTATCAACAATTTCTGCCGACGCACCCCTGTATTCAGTTTGAATTGTTACTACAGGAGGTTGCACATCAGGTAATTCATCAGTTGGAATTTCTTGAAAAGTTACAAGACCAAATATCACTAATACCAAACTCATTACTGAAGCTACGACAGGTCTTTTAATAGATAAGTCCGTTAAAAACATTTAATTTCGAGGATTTATAATTTTTATTTTAGCTTTATTTCTTACTTTCGAAACGCCCTCTGTAATAACAAGATCGCCTTCATTTATTCCTGACAGAACGGAGACTTTTCCAAAATTTCTTTTTCCTATTTCTATATTCTTTTTTTCAGCAGTATTGTCGTTTACTGTGTAAACAAAAGCCGTGCTTCCTTGAATTGTGACAGAACTCTCAGGTACACCAATTTGATTAATTTCATCATATATGACTTTTACAGTCATAAGTTGTCCAGGAATGATTTCAAAATTTGAATTATCAACTAAAACCCTTGATAATATTGATCTCGTAGAAGGATCAATTCTTGAGCTAATTGTTTCAATACTCCCTTTAAAATTTTTTTTAAATGCTGAACTTGATATTTCTACTTTCAATCCTGGCTTGAGGATACTCACGTAAGTTTCTGGAACTTTAATATCTATAACTATTTTTTTTAAATCATCTAAAGTTATTATTAAACTTTCCGAACCTAAAACACCTTGGGCAATTTCTCTTTTTCCTAGTTTCCCCTCAAAATCTGCTATAATCTTTTCACCAGAAGTAAGCTTTAAAATTGTTTCACCTTTTTTTACAAATCTATTATCAATGTTTAATTTTCCATCAACTTCACTAGTTTTTATTCTATAAGTTTTTGAATTTTGCGCTAAAGCTGTCCCAAAAGTTTCTATACTTTTATAAAATAAAGATCTTTCAACTTCTTCAACGATTACACCCGGTGCAGGCCTTACACTAAATTTTTTCTTAAAATGTAAACCAATAAAATGTCTTGCCGCAATAATTGCAAATATAGCAATAAAGAAAATAATTAAAAAAACTTTTAATTTTGATGATGCTTTCATTTTACTCTAATCCGTACTCTGACCATGAGCCGTCATAGACAGTAGGTTTTTTACCACTTATAATAGAATTAGCTAGTCCTAAAATACATGCGGTGACTCCAGATCCACATGTAAAAGCTATATCTTTATCTTTATCTATACCGTTTTCATCGAAAATCTTTATTAACTCTTCTTTTTTTTTGAAGGTTCGATCTTTATTTAAAAGTAATTGAAAAGGTAAATTTTTAGATCCTTCAATGTGGCCACTTCTTAATCCTTGACGAGGTTCTGGTACCACACCCGAAAATCTTTCTTTGCTTCTAGCATCTATTAACTGAAATCTTTTGTCTAATATATTTTTTTTAACTTGAGATTTATTTATCACCATAGATGAATTTTCCTTAGTTTCGTAATTTGTTTTGGAGATTTTTATTACTTCTTTTGACACAGCTCTATTTTCCTTTAACCATTTTGCAAAATCTCCGTCTAAAACTGATACTAGATTAGCATTATGTCCAAAGTAAATAAAAGTATACCAAACTCTGCATGAACTAAAGACATCTGAGTTATCATAAATAACTATATGGTCAGAATTATCTATTCCTAAATTAGAAACAATATTTCCCCACTCCTCATTTGCAGGAAGCATATGGGGTAATGAAGAATTTTGTTTTGAGTTTTTATCTATATCAAAAAATATTGAATTCTTTATATGATTTTCTTTAAATTCATCCTCAGCGTTCCTACCTGAGCTAGGTAAACACCAAGTAGCATCTAATATTCTCACTTTATTAATATTTTTTTCTAGCCATTCTGTAGTGACAAGTTGATTCATTATCTATTTTTTTCTAAGTATTTCTGGTGATACTCCTCTGCTTTACAATAATTTTTAATTTGAGAAATATTAGTTTGGATTTTCCCATTAAGTTTCTTATTAAATATTTCTAAAATTTCTTTAGCTTCAGTTTTTTGAATATCATCTTCATAAAATATTTCACTTCGATATTGAGTTCCAACATCCGGATATTGCATATCTTTTTGGGTAGGATCATGCATTTTAAAAAACAAATCCAGAATTTTTTTAAATGATATTATTTTTTCATCAAAGATCAGTCTAACAACTTCTGCATGACCAGTTTCACCTGTACATACTTCTTCATATGTAACTTTATCAGATAATCCACCAGCATAGCCAACTTCTGTCTCAATTATACCTGGCTTATTTTTAAAGTTTTCCTCAGGTTTCCAAAAACATCCAAGAGCAAGTGTACATTTCTTCATAAAGTAATTATATAGTGTTGTGAGGATATTAAATTGTTAGCACGAAATCAATTAGGCGTATTGTACGGGGTGGCATCTGTAGCATGTTTTGCTATGATGGACGCTTGTGTAAAATGGCTGGACCAGTTTCCAGTAGGCGAAGTGTTATTTGCAAGATTTTTTTTTGGTTTGATACCAATTTTAATGCTTGTACCTAAAAATGAATTTAAAACTTTTTATAAAACTACCAGACCTAAATTACATGCTTTCAGAGCTGTAACTGGGATGTTAGCAATAGTTGCACTCTTCATTGCTCTAAGAGAGATACCTTTAGCAGATGTTGTAAGTTTGACTTTTGGAGGTCCAATCTTCGTTACCTTAGGCTCAATACTTTTTTTATCTGAAAAAGTAGGTATTAGAAGATGGTCAGCAGTTTTAATTGGGTTTATTGGAATGTTAATGATTGTCAAACCAGCTTATGAAGAATTAAATATTTATTACTTATTTCCAATAATTTTTTGTATTTTCTTTGCATGCGTAGCTCTAAGCATAAGAAGTTTATCATCAACTGAACCTAATTACAGAATTGCCTTATACTTTTCTTTACTAAGTATGATGGTTGGTTTAGCAACACTTCCTTTTGGCTGGATTATGCCATCAAAATTTGAACTATTTCTTCTTATTTTTACAGGTATAATTGGTTCAGTTGCTAATATTTTACTTACCGTGTCACTAAGAATTGCAGAAGCATCATTAGTTACACCAACAAAATATTTAAATTTAGTATTTGCAATTTTATTAGGATATTTCATTTGGGGTGAAATACCAAAAGTGCTAACACTTTTGGGCGCTGGTTTAATTATTGTAAGCTCCGTAATTATTTTTATGAGAGAGTCTCAACTTAAAAAACAAGTTGTAAGTCCGAGACCATGAGCAAATATCCAAGTTATTGGTCAAAAGCAATCAAAACTTTGTCTAAAAGAGATAAAGTTTTAAAAAGTCTTATCATTAAATATAATGATAAATTTTTGACTACTAGAAAAGATATTTTTTACTCTTTATGTAAAAGTATAGTCGGTCAGCAGATTAGTGTATCAGCTGCTAATTCAGTATTTAAAAAATTTCAAAAGAAAACTAAAAGAATTAATCCTTTAAAAGTATCAAAATTATCAATAACACAACTTAAATCCTGTGGTCTAAGTAGACAAAAAGCTTTGGGAATTAAAGAATTGTCAATAAAATTTGTAAAGAAAGAATTTGATCCAAAAATAATCAAAAATATGAATGACGAAGAGGCTATTCAATACTTATCATCTTTAAGGCAAATAGGCAGATGGAGTGCAGAAATGATTTTGCTATTCACTTACAATCGATCTAATATTTGGCCTTTGCAAGATATTGGTTTATTAAGAGCAATATCAAATAATTATAAGAAAAAATATTTTCCTCCAAAAATTTTTTTGAATAAACTTTATAAAAAATTTACACCTTATTGTTCAGTTGCCACGTGGTATCTCTGGCGTAGTATTGATGATGAACCAATCCAATATTAGGCACCTTCAATCGTTTGATGCTGGCGTTCTGCGTAGCCTTCAAGAATAGAATGCGCATCTTGATACTCTTTTGAATTGTAAAAGTCATTAGCTTCATTATATGATGGAAACTCAATTACAACTGTTCTAGGAGATTTATCGCCCTCATTAGATGTAGATCTTCCGCCTCTAATTAAAAATTTTCCCTTATATTTTTCAACTGCTGCTCTAGCTTTGACAGCGTATTCTTTTAACTTTGCCTCATTACTTATACTTTTATAAACACAAACTACGTATCCTTTCATTTACAACTCCTTTAAAATAAATTAACTTTTTTCATGGCAGATAAACTTATTATTGATTGGAAAGAGTATAATCAAATCGTTGAAAAATTAGCAATACAAATTTATGAAAGTGGCTTCAAACCAAATTTACTCATCGGTATTATGCGCGGTGGAGCACCAATCATTGATGTTTTAAGTCGAGTTTTTAAATTAAAATGCGCTTACTTAGCAGTCGAGTCCTATTCAGGGGAGGGTACAGAAGATCAACAAGGTGATTTAGTTTTTTCGAGGGAAATGAGTTCTACAGTTCAGGATATGAGAGGAAATATTTTGTTATGTGATGATTTATCTGACACTGGTGTCACTCTAAACAAAAGTATTGATTGGTTAAAAAAATATCCACCTCTCAAAGAAAATATAAAAGAAATAAAAACAGCTGTACTTTGGAAGAAAAAAGACTCAACTTTCGAACCTGATTTTTGTGCCCAAAGATTAGATAACAATCCATGGATTGTTCAGCCGTTCGAGCATTATGAGGAAATCAGAGTTAAGGATTTAATTAAGAAACATCAGAAGAATTAAGGGCCAGAATTAACTGGCCCTAAAATTTTAGGCTACGTAAAAACTAATTACGCTAAATACTGCGATTACCCAAATAGCTGAAGAAGTTTTTCCAAATTTTCCTGTAAATATTTGAATTAAAGCATATGAAATAAATGCGAGAGCTATACCATTACTGATACTATATGTTAACGGCATTGTTATCATCGCAACAACTGCTGGACCTGACTCAGCTATATCATCCCACTCTATATCAGTGATATTTCTCACGAATAATATTGCAACATACAACAATGCTGCGCCATCTATTTCCTTTGGTAAACTTGTAGCTAGCGGTGAAAAGAATAAACAAGCTAGGAATAAAACTCCAATTACAAGTGAAGTCATACCAGTTCTTCCTCCAGCCTTTACTCCTGCGCCTGACTCAACATAACTAGTAACCGTAGTAGTCCCCATCATTGCTCCAGCAACTGTTCCGACACTGTCAGATAACATCGCTTTATTTATGTCTTGCACTTTACCTTTTTTATCAACTTTGCCTGCTACGTTAGCAACAGATGTTAAAGTTCCTGCGGTATCAAAAAAGTCAATGAACAATAAAGTAAAAACTATCGAAGCCATACCTGCGGTAAGTGCTGCTTTAAGATCAAATTCAAATAAGTATGTCATCGGTGGAATAGATCCAACTACACCATTAAATTTTGCTAAACCAGTAGCCCAAGCTATTATACTAAATAAAAGGATACCAATTATAATGTTTCCTCTTATCTTCATTTTTTCTAAAACAATCATAAAGACAAAAGCTAAACAACCAAGAAGCACTAAAGGATTCTTAATATCACCTAAAGTAACTAGTGTGACCGGATGGTCTCCTACCACTCCCATAATCTCAAGACCAATGATTGCTAAAAACAATCCAATGCCAGCACCAATTCCAAGTTTTAAACTTCTTGGAATCGAATTAATCAACCAAGCTCTTAAAGGAGTAAGTGATATTGCTAAGAAAATAATTCCAGCAACTAATACAGCACCTAACGCTGCTTGCGGTGTGTACCCCATTCCCGCAACTACTCCGTATGCAACAAACGCATTTATACCCATACCTGGCGCCAAACCTATAGGCCAAGTTTTTCCGTAAAATGCCATGATGAAACATGCAAGTGCTGTAGCTAATATTGTTGCAGTAAATACTGCACCAAAATCAAAAAAACCTTTTTCTGTTCCGGCAAATTCACCAGATAAGATAAAAGGATTTAAAAACATGATGTATGCCATTGTAAGAAAAGTAGTTACACCAGCTATTACCTCAGTTTTAAAATTTGTTTTATGTTTTCTGTACTCAAAATATTTATTCATCATAAAATAAAACCTCCGTTTAAAGTTTATTACTCCATATAACTGTTAAAATCTTAACTAAATCCCTCATATCTCCTTTGATTCAACCAAGAGTAAATATATCTGTTTATAACTTTTCGTTATAAAATAAGGATAAGAATGAAAAGATTTTTTTTTACGATTTTATACACATTATTTTTAATTTCATTGGCTGGTTGTCAAACAGTCTCAAAGAAAATTGAAGATACTACAGCTAAAGAAGAGCAGGAATTAAGTAAATGGTTAAATAAATCTGAAGAAGATCTTAAAATTTTTTTCGGCCAACCTGATAAAGTTGAATTTTTAAAAACAAGAAATAGAAATTACTTATATATTACTGAAAAATATAAAATTAAATGTGAGCGTAAGTTTGAGATAAATCCAAGGAATATTGTGGTTGGTTTTAGTAGTAAAAACTGTTTTTGATTACCTGCGGAGTAAGTACTCCGCAAGTAAGGTAAACTTATTTTATTTCAATAAGTCTTTTTTTCTTTATTTCTGGGATGATTTTTTCACAAGAAATAGTTAGTAAACCATCTTTTAGCTCAGCACCATTCACTTTTACATCATCTGCAATTGAAAATGATCTAGCAAAAGATCTTTGCGATATTCCTCGATGAATAACTTCATCGCCTTCTTTTTCTTCAGTTCTTTTAACATCTTTTGTTTTTACAGTTAAAAGATTATCTTCATATTCAACTTCAACATCATCTTTGTTAAAGCCAGCAACTGCTACTTCAATAGCATACTTATCTTTGCCTGCTTTTCGGATGTTATATGGCGGATAATTGCTTTGTACTGCAAGACTGCCATTCCCTAACATAGACTCGAACTGATCAAACATGTCGTCGAATCCAATGCTAAAAGGTCTTAGTGAATTAAAGATCGATAGATCCTTACTTGTCATATGTCCTCCTTTGTTAGCAAGGTTAATGTCAGCCCCATTTGGCAGCCGACAATTCTGATATGGGAATTTTTTTTATTTTTTCAAGATTTTTATTTTAAAATTTTTGCAGATTTTAAAATAAAAGAATACTCTTCTGCTAGTTCTGTGATCGCATTGTCGCGGCCAGACATTCCTCCATGACCTGCTGCTTCCATTTTGCATTTTAATAATTGAATATTATTATCAGTTTTTGTCTCTCTAAGTTTTGCAATATATTTAACTGGCTCAGAGTAAAGGACTCTATTGTCAAATAGAGAAGTAGTAACTAGCATCGGCGGGTAATCTTTTTTACTAAGATTGTTATAAGGTGCATAAGATAAAATATACTCAAAGTACTCCTTACTTTTTATCGGGTTTCCCCACATTTCCCACTCGCCTGGTGTTAATGGTAATTTCTCATTTAACATAGTTGTCATTGTGTCTACAAATGGAACTAACAAAAGCATTCCAAAAAATAAATCGGGAGCCATATTAGCTACAGCCCCACCTGTAAGACCTCCAGCAGATCCGCCATAAAAACAAATTCCACCTTTGTATGTATATCTTTGTTCTATAAGATGTTTGGCGCAAGCTATATAATCTAAAAAAGTATTTTTCTTAAATTTTTTTTTACCTTTTTCATGGTGTTTATCTCCTAAATCTCCTCCCCCTCTTACATGAGCTATTGCAAAAGTAATTCCTCTATCAATTAAACAAAATCTTGAGGCACTAAAAGATGGAGATATACTATGTTTGTATGCCCCGTAGGCATATAAAAGAATTTTTGATTTTCCATCTTGTTTTGCTGTTTTCAATCTAACCAAACTAATAGGTATCATTTGACCGTCATGAGACTCAGCCTTTATTCTTTCAACAACATAATTACTGGAGTCATGCCCAGATGGGACTTCTGTTTGTTTTACTAATTTTTTTTGCTTTGAGACGATGTCATATTCATATACTTGTCCTGGAGTTGCCATACTTTCCCATCCAACTCTGATCATTGTAGTATTTGTATCTCTTTGCATTAAAGAAACACCAGGAACACCTATTGGTTCATCTGAAATTTTAATTTCTTCTTCTTTGTTAGTTTGAATATTTCTTACAAACAGTTTTGGAATAGCATCAGACTTTTCTGATCTAATAATATAATCATCTAAAAATTCAAACCCACCAATAACGGTCTCTTTTTTTGCTGGGATAAAAACTTCTAATTTGTTTATCTGACTAGTCTTACATCTGAGTACCTTATAATCTCTAGCTTCCTCATTAGTGTGAATATAAAAATAACCTTGCCAAGAGTCTATTGAATAACGAACATCATTTTTTCTTCTTTGAAAAAGTGTGGGTTTAATTTCTTTAGCATCAGTAGAAAAAAAATATTCTTCAGTTGTTATGTGATCAGAAGTCCCAATAATGAAATATTTTTCATCAGAGGTAATACCAATACCACAAGTAAAAGTTTCATCTTTTTCCTCAAATATTAGTTGATCTTGATCGGTCGATGTTCCAAGAACATGTTTGAAAATTTGTCTTGGTCTATGATATTGATCTAATTTCGAGTAAAAAAAGCTTTTATTATCTAAAGCCCATGTGACGCTTCCGCTTGTATTTTCAATTACATCTTTTTCATTTTTTCCTGTTCTAAGATCTCTTAAATAAATTGTATAATATTCTGATCCCTTTAAATCTAGAGAATAAGCAATAAAATTATCACAATAAGAAGTGCTTACAGTGCCAACTCCAAAATACTCTGAACCAGACTTCTTCTTTTCCAAATCACCATCAAAATAAACT
>CACPBH010000013.1 GCA_902632145.1 uncultured Pelagibacteraceae bacterium
TGATTAGGGCATCGTTAGCAGCTCTATTTTTTTTCACTGATTTATATGCATTAATTCTCGCTTACTTTAATGATATATTAAATTATACTGTAGTTTATAGAACTTTACCTCTTATTTTAATTGTTCCCTTTGGTGTATCAATTGGCACAAAATTATTTACTGGTAGCTCAAAAGAAAATTATAAAAAGTATGTGCTTTACTTTTTGATTTTAATCTCAATTTTTGGATTAATTAGAGCTTTAATTTAATTTTTTTTAATTAAGAAGAAGTGTTTGTATTTACTCAGTAATTGTCTACCGCCTGCACCTACGATTCCTAATAAAATGGCTAAAAGTATTGCCATTGATCCATAAAGAAGTGGATTATTTTCAGATAACTTTGAAATAAATTTAGAGAAAAAGTTTAGGTTCTCTAAGTTAACTATTTCAGCATCTTTTAATTGCCTTACTCCCTCATAAAAAAATGTATCATATGCAATTGCTATCGCGACTGCACATAACAACATTGCAAATAAAGTTTTTAAATGTGAGCTATCTAAATATTGTCCAACTTTTTGACCAACCTGTACTCCAATAATAGAACCTATCACTAAAATTATTACTAAAATCAAATCTATAGAGCCATAATTAAATGCGTGTAATATAGTTACTAACGCACTTATAAAAACTGTGACAAATAAAGATGTCCCAGGTATAAATTTAACTGGCATACCTATTAAATAAATCATTGCTGGCACCATCAAAAAAGCTCCTCCCACACCTATTAACGCTGCAACGAACCCTACTATAACACCAAGTAAGATTGGCGTAAAAGCACTTTCGTAAAGTCTTGATTTTGGAAATCGAAGTTTCAACGGTAAGCCGTGTATCCAATAATGTGTGTGTAATTTTTGTTTTAAAATTAATTTTTTTCTAGCCCTATCAATTTCTTTAGCGCCCTCAATGAGCATTAATGTACCAATAATCGCAAGAAGGTACATATATGATAATGAAATAATTAAACTCAACTTCCCAGTTTCTTTAAAAAAAGTAAAAGTTATAATACCTAATACAGTCCCTACAACACCGCCAATAATTATCATCAGACCCATTTTATAATCTAGTGTGTTTTTAAACCAATGTGTCATTGATCCAGATACTGAAGTTGCTAATATATTATTTATCTCATTTGGAACTGCATAAACTGGAGGGATTCCTAAAAATATTAAAAATGGTGTCATTAAAAACCCTCCACCGACACCAAATAAGCCTGAAAGAACTCCGACTGCGAAACTAATAAATAAAATTGTGATTATATCTATGTGAACTTGAACTATAGGAAGATATATTTCCATTTATAGTTCATAGGTATGCCTCTTGAACTAAATTGTCAATCTTGACTTTTCTAACTATGCTGCCTGCTGTAGTTTGTGCTTAGAAACCATTCCGCTTAGGAAATTCCATAGATATCTAGCAGTTAACAATGAAGCATTTTCGGCCTTCTTTTGTTCCTCTTTAGAAAGTCCATCCAAAAGTTTTTCACATTCTGCTCTATGAATAACGTCAGCAGATTTATGAGCTTCAAAAAATTCTAGTCCCTCTTTTGAATTTACTCCGTAAAATTTTTTTAAACCTTGGATTTTAGTCTCCGCTATTTCAGGAATTTGTCTTTCATAGGTATATAATGACGCTAAACCTTCAGCGTAAGATTTTCTCGCTTGAGCGAAAAAATTATCAATCATATCCTTTGTAAACCAATCAAGTTTTGCGTTTTCTATTTTTTTATCATCAGCTCCTAAAGCTTTTGCAAAATTTTTCCAAAGTTTCGGGTGATCACCATCTTTGTTTTCCTCATCTTGTAAATTTTCTAGGAGAATTCTTCTTTTCTCTATGTCTTCACAAATAGAGTGAGTTGCACTTATGTATCTTGGAAACGCTTTAACGTGCTGGTAATATTGTTCAGCATAATCTTTAATAATTTCCCTATTCAATTTACCTTCATTCCAGTAAATTTGATAAAATGGGTGTTTGAGTAAATGGTATTTGTCTAACTTTTTTCCTAGATCTGATGAAAACATATTTCTCCTTTGTTATTCTAAGCCTATAAAAAAAATTTAAATGATTAAATAAAAAAATTATCCACAATTTTGAGTTGTAAATAAAAAATGTTCACGTTTTGATTCACTTTTGATTCACTTAGGGACTCAATTTACAACCTTAGATAGTTTTATCCACAGTTGCTAAAGGCTTTTCGTCTATAGGAAGGTGAAGAGCTGTAGCAATAAATGATAAGACTATAGCTAGATACCAAGCATAATCGAAACTTCCAAATTGATCGTAAAAATAGCCTCCTAAGTAAGCTCCCAGAAATGATCCGAATTGATGATTTAGGAATACAATGCCAAAGAGAAGACTTAAATTTTTTGTTCCAAAAATTTGAGCAACGATACCGTTAGTAGCTGGTACAGTAGCAAGCCATAATAATCCAAAAGATGTACCGAACAACACAGCAGACAGATTTGATGCTGGTAAAAAAATAAATAGAATTAATGTTATTCCTCTTAAAAAATAAAGCCCACTTAAAAGTATTTTTTTACTATATTTATCTCCTAAATAACCCATCACTAAAGTTCCAATAATATTAAAAAAACCAATTAATGCTAAAATAGCCATTCCCGTCCAATCTGCCAGCCCTTTATCTTGAACATATCTTGGGACATGGGTAGCTATTAAAGTAATTTGAAAACCGCAAACAAAAAAACCTAAAACTAATAATCTAAATCCTTTATGCGCAAAAGATTCTTTTAACACTTCTTTTAAGCTTCGATTGTCAATATTAGTATTTTGATTTGATACTTGATTTTTAGGAAGTTTAACAAAAAACCCGGGTATACACATAAAAAATAAAATAATCGAAAAAATAATAAAAGACATTTGCCAAGTAGAAATATTTTTAAAAATACTTGCCAGAATTGGAAATATAAACATTCCTAAACCTCCGCAAGCTGTGACAATACCTGCTGCTTTACTTCTATTTTCATTCGGAAAATGTTTTGAAATCATTGGGGTAAGAATAGTTCCAGCAGCGCCTGCCAAACCCAAACCTACAAGTAATCCTAAATTAATCTGTAACCACATACCTGAAATGAAGTTATTTCCCATTAACAGCATTGATATCGAGTAAAAAATTAAAGCGGGAACTATTACAACATAACCACCTAATTTGTCAGAAATTCTTCCAAAAATTGGAGTAAAAATTCCCCAAAAGATTGCGTGAACTGCAATCGCTAATCCAAATTCTGTATTTGACGTTCCCCCAGTTATCTCAAATTCACTTGAGTAAAGTCCAAATGTTTGTCTTACTCCCATAGTTGCACAGACAACGAAACATGCAGCTATTAAAGCATAGAATGCAGTTTTATTCGGAAAAAAATTTTTCATTACTTAATTTTTTTTAAACCTTTTTTAAGATCGTTAATTAAATCTTTTGGATCTTCTAATCCAATGTGTAGTCTTACAATAAATTCATCTTTGTTAAATCGGTAAAATTGACGTCCTTTCAAATATTCATCTTTTTTATTATTTTTTAATTCTTGAAGTATAGCTAAACTTTCAAAACCTCCCCAGCTATATCCTATGCCAAATAATTCTAAAGAATTTACAAATTGTATTACAGAAGATTTTTTTTTACTTTTAATAACTATTGAGAGCAAGCCAGTTGCTCCAGAGTAATATTTTTTCCAGAGTTTATAATTTTTAGAGGAAGGATTGTGAGGGTAAAGAATTTCTTTTATTTTTTTTTGTCTTTTTAAGAAATTAATAATAACTTTTGTATTCTCACTATGTTGTTTTAGTCTTGTGTCTAAAGTTCTTAAGCCTCTTATAATTAAATAAGCCTCATCGGCTGACATTCTGTAGCCAGATAATTTATAAAAAAACATAATCTTTTTAAAAACTTTTTTATTAACGGCTAGAGAGCCACCCATAGCATCTGAATGACCTGAAAAATATTTTGTTGCAGAACAAAAAGACATGTCAAAACCAATTTTCAATGGCTTCAGATAAAGTGGAGTTCCCCATGTATTATCTAAAAGAGTAAAAATTTTTTTTCTTTTTGCTAACTGAGTGATTTTTGATAAATCTTGAAATTCAAAAGTATTACTTCCTGGATTTTCAACTAAAATCATTTTTGTTTTAACAGAAATTTTATTTTTAAGGTCTTCAAATGAATCTGGATTGTAAAATTTGGCACTAATATTAAACTCTCTAAGCAATTCTTGAGATATTTCTTTTGTTGGACCATATACATTATCAGAGACCAAAATTTCATCGCCTGGTCTGCAGAGAGACATCAAAGCTAAAGCTATTCCTCCAAAACCAGTTCCTGTCAAAAAGACATGATAAGCCTGTTCTAATTCTTTTAAAATATTTTCTAGTTCTATCGTCGTCGTACTTCCATATCTTCCATAGGTATAATGAGATACTTTTTTATGTTTTTTAATTTTCAGTTCATGTTGATACATTTCTTGAATTGAGTTGAATAAAATAGTAGATGCTCTCGTCACTGGAGGATTTGCAGACCTATTGGTATTGTCTTTAGTGGGATGTTTTAAGAATGTGCTTATAGACTTTTTCATAAAATAAGTATATCTGACTTTTATATAGTACTTTACTAATTAAGATATAAAAAAGGAGGCAAAAATATGGGTTATCCCAAAAAGCACCGAGGAAGAAGAAAAATCGGATCAAAAAAAAGAAGAGCTAGAAAAAGAAATAAGAAGAAATAATCATTTAAATATTTATGCTTGCAATAACTCAAATTAGAAAGTTGAGTATATGGATATTTTTAGTTCCATTGCTTGCTATCAATCTTTGTTTAGTAATATCTCAGAACCCAGAATTTTTAGAAGGAACTTTATTCGCTGTTGATCAACTTGGAAGATCTGCTTTTTCAATTCCATATTTGGATGGAAGTTTGTCTATAAGTAGAGCAGCAAGAAACTTTCCTCAATACCTAATTTTTAAACCTTCAATGATATTGACTGCAGCTTTCTTATATTATTATTGGAGGGAAAATAACAATTTAGTAAATAAATTATATTCTTCGAATATAAATTATAACTTTAAAAAATTTGGAATCTTATCAGCAATATTTTTAGCCATACATTCCATATTTCTAGGAATAAAATTTGATATTCAAATCTATAAACTTTTTAGACGAGTTGTTTTATTATTATTTATTATTTTTGAGCTAATTGCTCAGGGTTTACTAGTTTATCATTTATACAAACTTAAGAATAAGCTAGAAAAGTTGATTAATAAAAAAGTTTTAGCAGTCAAAGCTTTTCTTGTTTCAATATTAGTGATTGTTGCAATCCTAAGTTTGCCTATTTTAGTTACAAAAGGAAATACACATTTTAAACATGCATTGGAATGGAATTATTTTGTAGGGGTTATATTGTTTTATTTATTATCGAGATTTTTTTGGAGGAGAACCACATAAATTTCTAGGCTTTCGCCCAGAAATTTAGTAGTTTTGGCTCGTCGTTTTAGGCGCTACCGCCAAGCCTTCCCGATGAACTATTCTAGCGCTACTAGGTTCACCTTTCTGCCCTTTAAGCTTGAACCTCTCGGTTTTTCCCTAAATGGTCAGTTAAGAGTTGCCTCTTAATTAGTTGAATTAAATCACAAACGATTAATATTTGTTATCACTTAATGCGTGTCTTGTATCTGTCTGTTAACTAAGTGGATAACTTATTGTTAAAAGTCTTATCTATCCAACCACCACCCAGTACTTTATCCCCAAAAGAGTCTTTTGAATAAAAAACACATGCTTGACCTGGTGATATTCCAGTTTCTTTATCTAAAATTTCAACTTTAGCACAATCTTTAACAAAATTTATTTTTGCTTTTAAAAGTCTACCTGTTGATCTAACTTTTATATTAATAATTTCATCGAACTCGACTTTGTTAGCCAGTATATTTAACTTTCTAAGTTGGATTTCTTTGATTTCTAAATTTTCTTTATTCCCCACAATAACTTTGTTCTCATTTGCATTAATATTTATTACGTAAAGAGGTTTTTCACTTGAAATTTTAATTCCTTTTCTTTGACCTATTGTATAATTAATTATTCCTTCGTGTTCGCCAATTTTATCTCCATTAAGATCAATTATGTCTCCTTTTTGAAATGACTCTGGTCTATATTTTTTTATAACTGAACTATAATCACCATTTGGCACAAAACAGATATCTTGACTATCTGGTTTATCTGCAACGTTTAAGTCGAGTTTTTTTGCTATGGATCTTGTCTCAGATTTATCAATTTCACCCAAAGGAAATCTTAGATAGTCAAGCTGTTCTTGTGTTGTGCTAAATAAGAAATAGCTTTGATCTCTATTTATATCTTTAGCTCTATACATGCTAGCATGACCATTGTTTTGAATTCTTGATACATAGTGACCTGTAACTAACGCATCTGCTTTTAGATCTTTAGCATATTTAAATAAATCTCTAAATTTCACAGTCTGATTGCACTGAACGCATGGAATAGGAGTTTCTCCGGCTGCATAACTATCAATAAAAGAGTCAATAACTTCTGATTTAAATTTTTTTTGATAATATAGAATTTCGTGATTAATGTTTATTTTTTCTGAGACCCTTTTAGCATCCATAATATCTTGTCCCGCACAGCACTGTCTTCCTTCTTTAGATTGTTTTGTATCATCATAAAGTTTTAAAGTTATGCCTTTAACATCGTAACCCTCCTCTTTCATTAGAGCGGCTACAACAGACGAGTCTACGCCTCCGGACATTGCAACAACTACTTTTGTTTCTTTCTTTGATTTATTAATTCCTAGTGAATTCATTATTAAAGTGTATAATATATTTATTATTTATTTTCCATAATGCTTATTGATTTCGAACCAGGTGATTATGTTAAAAACCCTGCTAATAGTGAATGGGGTATAGGTCAAGTGCAATCTATTATAGGTAATAAAGTAACAGTAAATTTTGAAAATTTCGGAAAAAGAGTAATTAATATCGAAAACGTAAAATTAGAAAGAGTAGAAAGTGAATAAGGCTGAGTTAAAAAAAATAGCGGAAGGACTCATAGATGTTTTTATAGAGGCTGGAGAAGATACAATAAAACTTTACAACGGTGGTTTAAAAATTGATATCAAGGAGGATGGTTCTCCTGTAAGCAATGGAGATTTAAAAGTGAATGACATTATTTCAAAAAAAATTTCTAGTTTAACACCTAATATACCAATTATTTCTGAAGAAACAGTTAATCTTAATGAAAAAAATAAATCGAAAATTTTTTGGTTGATTGATCCTATTGATGGGACAAAAGAATATATAGCTGGAAAAGATGAATATACATTAAATGCAGCTTTAGTAATAAATACAGTACCGGTTCTTGGACTTGTGGGTGTTCCCAAAAAGAAAAGACTTTTTTTCTCGTACTCTCCTGGAGAAAGTTATTTGATTGAAGAGAATGTTACAAAAAAGATTTCTTGTAAAAAACAACAGCCAAAAGGAAAAGTTGTAGCTTTATCTAGTGTCATTAAACCTTCAGATATAATTTTAAACAAATTAAAACAATTTAATGTTACATCAATTGTAAAAATGGCTAGCTCATATAAATTTTGTGTAATAGCAACAGGTGAGTACGATATTTACGCAGCTAGAGAAAGAGCAAATGAGTGGGATTACGCTGCGGGACATGCTATAGCTCAAAACGCTGGGGCAATAATCAAGACATTAGATGAAAAGCCTTTTTTGTATGGTAAAGAAGATTATAGAAATCCTAGTTTATTGATTAAAAGGTCTGAAAATTTAGATGATTAAAACAATTTTAATTATATTACTTTCTGTAACTTTTTTTGGTGTATTGTTTTTTATTCTTGTAAGAAATGCATTAAAAAAAAAGCTTGATATTTTAGTCGAAGAAGAAAAAAACAAAAAATCAGATAAGCTTGATTAATTTATTAAATTCTTGGGTATCCAAATCTAAAACTCTTTTTGATAAATCAAAACTAAATCCTCCCCTAGCTAATATTCCCATGTCTTTTTTATAGAATAATTCACGATTACTATCTGGTCTTAAAGGTCCTATTCTTCTTCTCTTGCAAAGCTTTAAAGCAGAAACAAAATCAGGTTCTATTTCATTTTCTTTAATTTTATCAATGCTTTGCTTTACATATTTATCTTCTATTCCTTTGCTTCTTAATGACTGATTTATTTTATTAAGGGAGTAACCTCTTTTTAAAAAAATCCTAGCCTTTGAGTCAGAGTACATCTCGTCATTTAAAATCTTATTCTTTTCTAAATTTAAAATTATTTCATCTATTATTGCTGAAACTTCTTTTTTAGATCTACTTCCTTTTATCTTTAACAAGTATTTCTTTAATAGATATACTTTTAACTGTTGTTTTGACGGATTATATTTTTCTAAATAAGAGTAAGCTAAATCTTTCAAGTTTGTAGTGAGCTCCTCAAAATCACTTTTATTTAATGTGGGATTCATTTATTTAATATACTATATTATTTTTAATGATAAATGATCTTTTAGAATTAATAAATTCAGAAACTATTTATTTAGTCGCAAACTGGGGGGTAATTCCTTTTTGGTTGTTACTAATTATTTTTCCTAAGCATGGTATTACAAATTTCTTTGCACAATCAATTATTGCTCCTCTACTTTTAGCTACAGCTTACGGCTACTTATCTTACAATCTTTACTTAGAAAATGATATTTTTAGTGGGTTTGAATTATATGGCGGATTAGATGGACTATATTCAATGTTCGCAAACGAAATTTTACTCTTAATTTTTTGGCTCCATTTTCTTTCAATTAGCTTATTCGCAGGAGCCTGGATAGTAAGAGATGCAAGAAAATATTTTATCCCAAAAATTATTACAATACCCTCTTTAGTTATTACTTATTTCTCTGGACCTATTGGATTAGTCATTTATTGGTTTTTTAGAATTTTCTTTGCCAAAAAAATTAGTTTCAATGATTAAACCTTTTGATTTTTATTTTGATTTTGTAAGTCCGTATTCTTTTCTCGCACATAAGGAAATAAGAAAAATTGAAAACAAAGCATCAATAAAAATTAAATATAAACCAATTCTTTTAGGTGGTTTGCATAATTTGCATGGAATAAAGGCTCCAGCTTTTATACCGGCAAAAGCTAAACATATGATTAGAGATTGTAAATTGATAGCTGAAAGAAATAACGTAAAATTTAAATTTAACTCTTATTTTCCGATTAGAAGTTTGAATTTAATGAGAGGTGTATTTGTGGCAGAAGAAGATAATTTTAAAAGCTATTATATTGATAATATATTTAACTCTATTTGGCAGGACGGTTTAAATATGAATGACGAAAATATAATTCAAAAGGTTTTAAAAAACTTAAATGTAAATCCAAAAACTTTTGCTTTAAGAGCCACCTCCTCTTTAATAAAAGAAAGTTTAAAAAAAAAGACAAGTGAGGCATATGAAAAAGGGGTTTTTGGAGCTCCAACTTTTGTCTCTAATAATAAAATTTTCTGGGGTCAGGATAGAATTGAATTTGTTTTAAAAGAGGCTAGTAAATAATTATTTTTTATCTTTTTGAACTACTTTTAGTCCAGCATTTTTTAAAGCATCAAATCCACCTTTAGCATTAGCTACATTTTTAAAACCCATATCAACTAAAGCTTTAGTCGCTAGCGCAGATCTAAAACCCATTGCACAGAAGAAAACCATTTTTTTTGTATCTTTAATTTTGTTCTCTTGATAGTAGCTGCTATTAGGATCTAACCAGAATTCTAACATCCCTCTTGGAATATGTTTTGCATTTTCAATTGTTCCATCTCTCCAAAGTTCCCTGATGTCCCTGACATCAATTAAAGTGATCTCATTTTTTTCAATAAGACTCTTTATTTCCGATGGGCTAAGTGTTTCAATGATTTCATTGGCTTCTTCAACCAATTTTTGTGAAGATTTAATACTCATAGATCAACTAATTAAACTATTATATATATTTTACCAGTATGAAAAAAATTAAAAATTCGAAAAAAACTAGTTTTTTTAGAAAAATCTTTATTCAAATTTGTAGGAAGCTCGGGTATGAAATTATCGATCAAAATACTTTTAAAATAGTTACCCAAAATAAAAATATTAATGAGGAAATAAGTAAATTAGGTGAGAGTTCTATTAATCTTCCATTAGGTATTTTGAAAATAACTAGACCAGTAAAAGCTCTGGATATTATTATTCGTACTTGCACAAGTGTAAATATGTTAACTCAGAGTAAAACCAGGATTTTTGAAAAAGAAAAAATTGAATACACTCTGAGGACAATAAAATCTTTACTAAGTTCCACTAAATTTAGTTCACAACTTGATAAAGTAGATATAAATTTTAAAATTATTGATCATAATTCCTCAAAAGAAAATTTAGAAAAAATCGATTTTATTTTTAAAAGTTTTAAACAAGATTATGACTTAATAAATCTAGATGTATCTAAATTTGAGAAAGATATTAAAAAAACAAATGAAAGAGGAGAAAAAGTATCTTTCAATCAAATTTCCAATATGGCTAATATAAATCAGTCGTTTCTTGAGGCTAAAAAAGCTGAAGATTTAATATATTTTGTTGAGGATGACTACTTGCATCGAAAAAATTCCATCGGGGAAATAATTTTTACTTACGAAAGAATTTCATCTCAATTAAATAAAGAAATAATTATTTGTCCAGCTGACTATCCTTATCTATATACAAAAGCTGATTTAACTCAAAACTTCTTGGGAGAAAATTCACATTGGAGAAAAGTTGACGAAACTTTATGTACGTTTTTAACTAGTAGAAAAATTATTGAGAAACATTGGGATAGATATTTAAGTATGTGCAAAAAGGAACATGCTCCTTTTGAAAAACCGTTACATGAAATTTATAAAGAAGAAATATGTATTTCTCCAATTCCATCGTTGGCAATTCATTTTACTAATATAAATTCAATATTCGGTTTGTCTCCTAACGTTGATTGGAAGCAAATTTGGGACGAAAATAACTGATAAAAAAAAGGCCCGAATATTCGGGCCTTTTTTTCAATAACTTATAAACGAGGGGGAATAAGTTATTAATCTCTTATTGCGTAAGCTTGTACACCAATTTCAGCTTTATCAGTCCCTAACCTTTCAGCTTCTTTACTTACTCTTAAACCTATCGTTGCTTTTAGAGCTACAAATACTGCATAAGAAAGTACAAAACTAAAAAGCACTACCGATAAAGTTCCGATAAATTGAGTGCCAAAAGAGGTTTCACTATTAGTTGCCGGGACTATTAAAGTACCAAAAATACCAGCAAACATGTGAACTGGAATAGCGCCTACAACATCATCTAGACCGAAACCTTCTAACATTTTAGTACCGAAATACATGATAATAGCACCTATCGCCCCGATAAATATCGCTGCTAATGGACTAGGTGTTAATGGCTCAGCAGTAATCGCTACTAAACCTGCTAATGCACCGTTTAACATCATAATTACGTCTGTTTTTCCACCAATTAAACGACTTACTGCAGCTCCAGCGAAAGTACCTGCTGCCCCTGCTAAGTGGGTATTAACTGCTATTTTACTTATAGCTGTTACGTCATCAAAGGTTCCCATTGCAAGTTGACTCATACCGTTAAATCCGAACCAACCAAACCAAAGTAGGAAAGTACCTAAAGTGGTAAGCGGAATACTTGATGCTGCGAAAGGCACCATAACTCTTTTAGATCCAGATCCAGTAAATCGACCAGCTCTTGCACCTAATACTATTACACCCGCGAGTGCTGCTGCTCCTCCACATGCATGCACTAAAGTTGATCCAGCAAAATCTGAAAATCCAGCAGATGCTAACCAGCCTCCGCCCCATTGCCATCCCATTGATATTGGATAGATGAATCCCGACATAATTATTGCAAATACAAAGAAAGGCCAGATCTTAATTCTTTCTGCTACTGCTCCCGAAACAATTGATACAGTGGCACAAACAAACATGGTTTGAAAGAACCAATCAGAACTATCCGAATAACCAGTGCTAATTTTAGAGCCCTCGCTCCACATTGAAAAAGAGCCTATATAACCACCTTCTGGTATGCCATAAGCCATTTGATAACCAAACAAGAAAAAAATGATCGAACACAGCGCAAATTTTCCTATATTCTTTGCAGCGATTGTTGAAACACTTTTATTTGTAACTAATCCACTTTCCAACATACAAAAACCTGCAGCCATAAAAGCCACCAAAACTCCACCGATGTAAAAAGCAAGTGAATTGAAAATATACTGACCTTCTTCAGAGACAGCTGCCTCTGCAAAAGTTGGTGCTGACACACTGCACAAGGCGAATATAACAGCTACCAAATTAAATAATTTTTTCATAAAACTCCTTTGTTAAGAGCCTTATAATTTTTTTTAAATTTGTTTGTATTGAAAAGACCTATTTTTAGCTATGCAGTTTTTGCAAGTAGTTAGCCCTTATTTAAGTTTTTTAAATAAGGGCTAAATAAACCGTTTATCGGTTAAACATTTCTTTTAAGCTTTTAGCCGGTAAAAATTTTACCTTTTGTGATGCAGCTATTTGAATTGACTCACCAGTTCTCGGGTTTCTTCCAACTCTAGCTTTTCTTTTAGCTACTTTGTAAGTTCCGAAGCCCGCAATCTTTACAGTATCATCATTTTTTAAAGCATCTAAAATGATGGTTGTAATTGAATCAAAGGTTCTCTCGGCATCAGCCTTACTTTGACCCAGTGTGGACGATATTTTAGCTACTAATTGTTTTTTATTCATTTTAGCCCCTTTTTTCTTTAATCTGAACAAAAAACCAATAAAATCAATAGTAATTTGGTGTTTCACGTAAATATCAACACAATATATTGTAGGCTAAAAAAGTGTTGATATTATTGACTTTTAGCTCAAAAAAAATGGCTTAAAATAAGCCTAAATCTTTCAAATCGTTAAATGTTGTGAAAAACATTAGAGAAAGTAGTAAAAAAAGACCGATTCGAAAGAATCCCTCTTGTGTTTTTTGTGTTAGAGGCCTGCCTAATATCTTCTCAAAAGCGTAAAACATTAAATGTCCACCATCTAACATAGGAATTGGCAATAAATTAATGAAACCTAAACTAATAGAAATATAAGCCATTATACTGAGAAAAGCGATAAAGCCCAGTTTAGCTACTTGCCCGGTAATTTTAGCTATTTTAATAGGTCCACCTAGTTGAGTAGTGTCCCCGGTGCCCTTAAACATTGAAATAATAAAATTCCAAGAAGCTTCAATTACAAACCAAGTTTCTTTAATGGCATAAAATAATGCAGTTGCTGGGCCTAATCTCTTTCTATTTATCTCGTCATTTAAAGGAGCTATTTTTATCCCGATTATCTTTTTATTTGCTTTATTGCCTAAAGAATCCTCGCCTTTAACGACCTCAGGTTTAACAGAAAATGTCATTTCACCATCATTCCTTACAATACCAATATCTATTGTTTCTGAAGAAGATGAATTTATGATCGCAGAAACTTCCATAATGCTTTTAACATCTTTGCCATTTATAGACTTAATAACATCTCCTGACTTAATGCCTGCCTCTTCTGCAGGGCTTTCTATTTGAACTTCTTGTATTTGGGCAGGAGTAAAATCTTTTCCAGCAAACATATAAATGAATGCAAAAATAAGTATGGCCAATAAAAAATTTGCAAAAGGTCCAGCCGCTACAATTATAGATCTTTGATATAAAGGTTTAACTACAAATAATTTTTCTTGGTCTTCTTTATTATATTTCTTTAATA
>CACPBH010000014.1 GCA_902632145.1 uncultured Pelagibacteraceae bacterium
GAACAGGCGATGTATGTGTCCTTAATAATAATTTTTTATCTTTATCTAAATAGAAAGTATCGTGCATATCTCTAGCAGGATGATCATCTGGGGTATTAAGGGCAGTAAAGTTATTATAATCTGTTTCAACGTCAGGTCCTTCTGCTACAGAAAAACCAATTTCCGAGAATATAGATGATATTTCATCTATCACTTGAGAGACTGGATGTATTTTTCCATTTTGATATGGCCTAATTGGTAAAGTTACATCAACTTTTTCATTTTTTAGTTTTTCACTTATCTCTAAATTTTCTAGATCAAAATTTTTCTGTTCAATTTGATTAGTTAGGTCATCTTTTATTTTATTTAAATTTGAGGCAAATTCTTTTCTTTTTTCTGGATCTAAGGAACCTAAAGTTTTGAACTGCTGAGTAATTTGACCATTTTTTCCAAAAAACTCAGTTTTAATATTTTGTAATTCTTCCTTAGTTTTTACAGAATCAATTTTTGCATTAAAGATAGAATTTATTTTATCCAAATCACTCATTAGATAACTTATTTTTTATATTAAGTTGAAGTTAAATCAAAGACTCTTTTAACCAAGCGAGGATTGAACTTTTTTAACCACAGATTTGAATACTTCTGGGTTATTGTAGGCTAATTCAGCTAAGACTTTTCTGTCTAATTTAATTTTAGATTTTGCAAGTCCATTTATAAATTTCGCATAAGTAAGACCTTCTGCTCTTACTCCTGCGTTTATCCTTTGGATCCATAGCGACCTAAATTCTCTTTTTTTTGCTTTTCTATCTCTGTAAGCGTATTGCATCGCTTTTTCCATAGCTTGACGAGCAATTCGAATAGTATTTTTTCGTCTACCGTATTGACCTTTAACAGATTTTAAAACTTTTTTGTGTTTCGCTCTTGTTACAACACCTCGTTTTGTTCTAGCCATGTTATCCTCTTAAGTTGTATGGCATGTACGATTTTACAATTTTGGTGTCTTGTTTTGTCATTATCGTTGTGCCTCTTTGTTTTCTAATCTGTGAATTTGTCCTTTTTATCATACCATGACGCTTTCCAGCTTGAGGCATTTTAATTTTACCCGAAGCTGTAAATCTAAATCTTTTTTTAGCTGAGCTTTTTGTTTTAAGTTTTGGCATAAATAATTCCGGACTTATATAGACATTAATTGATCTTATCAAGCCACTATTATGATTGATCTAAATAGGTTGAATAATCATAACCATCTGCTTCCCCTCGAATTTCGGTTGGCTTTCAACTTTAGCAATGTCTTTAGTCTCATTTATGATTTTATTCATAAGTTCTTTTCCTAAATTAGTGTGTTGCATTTCTCGCCCTTTAAATTTAACTGTAAATTTTACTTTATCCCCTTTGCTTATAAATTTTTTCGCATTTTTAATTTTAAAGTTATAATCGTGAGTTTCAGTTCCAGGTCTTAACTTGATTTCTTTTAATGATACCGTCTTTTGTTTTTTCTTTGCTAGATTTGCTTTTTTTTGTAAATCATATTTATATTTTCCCATGTCCATAATTTTACATACAGGCGGGTTAGCATTAGGTGAGATCTCTATCAAATCCAAATCTTCCTGTTTAGCTAACTCTATTGCTTTCTTTAGAGGAAGAACACCAATATTAGAACCATCACTTCCTATCACCTGAACATCTAAGGCTCTAATTCTCTCGTTGGCTCTGGGACCTTGAGGTTTTGATCTTCTTTGAAAATAATTTGGTTTTGAATTTGACACTTAATTTAAAGGTAGCTTATTTAAGTCAATCATATTTTTTATCAATTTTTCTCTTTTTATTGTTTCTTGTTTATCTGATCCTAACTTTCGCACAGTGACAGTATTGTCTGCAACTTCTTTTTTTCCACAAACAATTATAAATGGCACTTTTGCAACAGAATGTTCTCTTATCTTATAATTTATCTTCTGGTTTCTTAAATCCATTTCACATTTTATACCTTCTTTAAATAAATCTTCAAATAACTTTTTCACATAATTATTATTTTCTTCAGCAATAGGACAAACCACTACTTGTGATGGGGATAGCCAAAAAGGTAACTTGCCTGCATAATTTTCAATTAGAATTCCAATAAATCTCTCTAAAGAACCAAATAAAGCTCTATGTAACATCACTGGGATTTTTTTATTTCCATCCTTAGCTACATATGATGCGCCAAGTCTACCTGGTAAATTTAGGTCTACTTGCAAAGTTCCGCATTGCCAATCTCTCCCTATAGCATCTCGCAAAACAAATTCAATTTTAGGGCCGTAAAATGCTCCCTCTCCTTTATTAATAGTATATTCAAGTTTAGATTTTTTAATTGCAGTTAAGAGAGCGGCCTCCGACTTATCCCATACACTATCATCTCCAACTCTTTTTTCAGGTCTATCTGAATACTTTAGTATTATATTTTTAAATCCTAAGTCTTTGTAGATTTCCAAAATAAGTTTTGTAACCGACAGAGACTCTTGTGTTATCTGATCCTCTGTGCAAAAAATATGAGCATCATCCTGCGTAAATGCCCTAACTCTTAAAAGTCCGTGTAAAGCACCCGAGGGTTCGTACCTGTGAACTTTTCCAAACTCAGAAAGTTTTAAAGGTAAATCTCTATAACTTTTCAAACCTTGATTAAAAACTTGAACACATCCTGGGCAGTTCATGGGTTTGACTGCAAAAGTCTTCTCATCTGGAGTTTCTGAGGTGAACATATGTTCACCAAACTTTTCCCAGTGTCCTGATTTTTCCCATAAAGTTTTATCTAAGAGCTCAGGTGTATTTATTTCTTTGTAACCTGCTAGCCTTTGTTTCATTCTCATATATTCAACTAATCTTTGAAATAATAACCAGCCTTTTTCATGCCAAAAAACTGAACCTGGACTTTCTTCTCTAAAGTGAAATAAATCCATTTCCTTACCTAGTTTTCTGTGATCTCTTTTATCGGCCTCTTCTAATCTGTGAAGATAGTCATCTAAATCTTTTTTTGAGCTCCAACAAGTTCCATAAATTCTTTGCAACATCTCATTGTTGGAGTCGCCTCTCCAGTAGGCTCCAGAAACTTTAGTTAATTTAAAAGCCTTTCCAATTTTACCTGAGGAAGCTAAATGGGGTCCTCTACATAGGTCATGCCAAGTATCTCCATGATGATACACAGAGAGTTCCTCATTTTTGGGTATGCTTTCAATAATTTCAGCCTTATACTTTTCACCTATCTTCTTGAAATGTGCAATTGCTTTGTCTCTCTCCCAAACTTCTCGTTTTGTTTTAACATCTCTATCGATAATTTCTGACATTTTTTTTTCAATCTTTATTAAGTCATCACTTGTGAAAGGTTCTTTTCTGGCAAAGTCATAGTAAAAACCATTTGCTATAACTGGTCCGATTGTAACTTGCGTACCTGGAAATAGCTCCTGAACGGCCATAGCCATTATATGGGCTGCGTCATGTCTTATTACTTCTAAACCCTCTTGATCCTCAGAAGTAATGATTCTAACTTTTGAGTCTTCAAGAATCTCATGGCTTAGGTCTTTCAACTCACCGTCAACTTCCATAACTAAAGCAGATTTCTCAAGAGACTTGCTTATTTTTTTGGTAAGCTCAAATCCACTTATTGATTTTGTAAAGGGAATTTTTTTACCATCTAATAGCTGAATCTGAGGCATTATTTTTTTAATAATTTTTTATATTCTCTTAGATTTGAATCACACATTATTTCGACATCAAATTTTTTTGTTATGTTTTTTCTACCTTCGTTTCCCATTAATTTCAACTGTTCTTGACTTAATTGAATAACAGTATTCAAATTTTTCGCAAGTTCTCTTGGATCATCATGTTTATACAAAAAACCAGATTTTCTGTTCAAAATTGTTTCTTTTGATCCTCCTATGTTACTAGCTATAATTGGCTTACCCATTGATTGAGACTCTACAGCAACTCTTCCAAAAGCCTCGGGCTCAACGGATGCTGAAACAACTACATCTGCAAGAGAGTAAGCTAAGGGCATCTCTTTACAATGATTTATAAACTTTACTTTTTTGGTCAAACTGTATCTTTCAACTAAGCTATTAAGTTTTTTTGAATAAACTTTTCTTCCTTGATCAGAGCCGAGTAATATGGCTTGAAAATTTGTAAAATTATAATCTTCTATAAGAATATTCAATGCTTCAATAAATTTTTCTTGCCCTTTCCATGCAGTGAGTCTGCCGGGCATTAAGATTGTAAATTTATTTGTATCAAGTTCCCATTCTTGCTTTAATTTTTCCTGTTTCAAGACTGAGATATTTTTTTGATTAAAATAATCTATGTTAATTCCTCTGAAAATAACTCTTAATTTCTTTTTTTTACTTAAATACTCATTGTAATGATCGTTAATATGACCAAAAATAAAATTAGAGCCAGCAATAGTTAAATTTGATCTCAACATAACACTATTATAAAATTTCTTTAGTTTATTCTTAAAATTATAAGTTCCATGAAAAGTTGTTACAAATACTGTGTTGGTCAGTAGACATGCAAAATAACATGACCAGGCTGGAGCTCTACTTCTTGCATGTACAATATTTATTTTTTTAAAAATAATAAAAATTATTAAAAATATAATGTTTAGTGCCATCAAGATTGGATTTTTTGAGTGAACTGGAAGTTTAAAAATTCCTACTTTATTTTTTTTTACAAATTTTATTAGTTCTCCACCCGAAGTGGCAATAAATGAACCACAATCTTGTTCTGCAAGATAATGAGCAATATCATAACAGCCCGTTTCGGCCCCTCCATAACCTAATTTGGGAATTACTTGCAAAACATTTATTTTAGTAGTCATCTTATTTATATATAATAACAATTACTTAATCGTTATATGAAAAAATTTAAGTATCTAAAAATTTCGAATACGAAAAAGCTTAGATATATAGACAATTATTTTAGAAAGAGGCTATATATAATTTTTCTTCCTGGTTTTATGTCTGATATTGAAGGTGAAAAACCTAAAACTCTTTTGAAATTTGCAAAAAAGAACAAATTGGGTTTTTTAAGTTTAGAATACTCTGGGCACGGAAAATCTTCAGGTATTTTTACCAAGGGAAACATTACCGTTTGGTCAAGGGATGCTAAAAGTGTAATTAAAAAAATTGTTAAAAGAAATAACTTTATCTTAGTTGGCTCAAGTATGGGAGCCTGGATAGCGATAAATCAATTTAAATATTTTAAATCTCAAATTAAAGGTTTTGTTGGAATAGGTTCAGCTCCAGAATTTTTAACAAAACTAATGTGGAATAAATTTCCCAAAAAAACTAAAAAAGAATTAATTAAAACAGGGAAAATTCTAATAAAGAATGGAGGTTATGAATATCCAATTAGTTTACAATTAATTAAAGATGGTAAAAAAAATAAAGTTTTAAATAAAAAAATTAATGCAAATATAAAAGTAACAATGATACATGGACAGAAAGATGAAATAGTCCCAGTCATATACTCAAAGCATGTTTTAAAAATATTTAGTAAAGCTCAAAAGGAAATTGTGATTATAAAAAGTGGTGATCACAGTTTATCTAATCGAAAGCCCTTGAAGAGAATAATTAAAGAATTAGAGATTATTGTTAAAAATATAATCTAAGCCCTCAACGTATGTTGGAAATTTTAAATTATATTTAAAAAAGGCTTTCATTTTTTTGTTATCTACTTTTTTGGAGTCCTTGTAAAAGTTTTGCAACATTTCACTTTTAACTTCCTCGAGTTTCACTGGGTTTGGTTTTTCTAGATTCAATAGCTTTGCACCATAGGCTGCTACTTCACTCTGTGAAGCTGGTTTGTCATCACAAATATTATAAATTTCATTTCTATTAAAACTATGAAGAGACTTAAATAAAATTTGTGCTACATCTTCGACGTGTATTCTAGAAAAAAAATGATTTTTTTTATCTACTATTTGTAACTTGTTATTTTGTAATCTTTTCAAAATGTTGAATTCATTTGAGTATATGCCGGCTAATCTAAAAATTTGTAAAGGGAGGTCAGTTTTTTTAGCAAGATTTTTCCAAGAGTTCTCTGCGTTTAATCTTGCTATACCATTGTAAGATGAGGGATTAGTTTTACTTGTCTCATTAACCCATTCTCCATTATGATTTCCGTAAACACTTGTAGCTGATAGATAAGTTATCCATTTACATTTATTTAAAAATGTAGAAAAGTTTTTAATTACAATATCTTCATTATTTACTGGTGGAATGGAAATTAAAATATAGTCAGCAGACTCTAATTTTTTTATTAAAGCTTTGTCAAATTTATGATTATCAAAAAAATAAGAATTGTAACTTTGATTGTTAAGCTTAAAAGTATTAGATTCTTTTCTTGTTGTAACACTAAATTCAAGATTAAGACCTTCTAACAAGATAGTTTTTACAAAATTCTCTGCAACTTGCCCAAATCCAAAGCAAAATAATTTTATTTTTTGTGGTTTCATTTTCTTTTATATATTTCCCAATACTTAATTTTTTCGTGAAATTTATAATTATAGTCAATATAGTTTTTTACCCTTGTAAGAACGGCATCTGAAATAGAAAAATTATCAATATCTGATTTATAAACTATATATTTAGGTGATTTGTATTCAAAATCTTTGATGATTTCCTGCTGAATAACGATTGGAGATGACGACCACATGAAATAATATTTTGAACAACTTTGTTTTTTAATAAAATAAAATATTGCAGCTTCATTAGTAAAAACTGTAGCGCATTCTTCCTTCTTAATTAATTCACTATAATATTGAAAAAATTCACTATAATTTTCATTTAAATATTTGGTATCATCATAATTTATAAGTTTGACTATAGAGGCACGTACATTAAGCAAATTATTAAAGCTTTTATTTTCATATTTTTTATCTAAAAACAGTGTAGTTGAAGTAAAAAAAATGACCAAAAATATATTTAACTTTTTAATTAGACTTTTTCGTGTGCGTAAAAAATTACTTGTTAAATTTACTATGAAAAATAATACAGTTACAAAAAAAACAATTTGTATTACACCTGAGCCCACTCTTATATGACCTCCATCTGATCTACCTAAAGCATAATTAAAATAGATAATCGAAGCAAAATACATAAATATCATAGATTGATTAAATAATTTATTTTTTTCAGATTGATAATTAATTAATAAAATCAATAAGTAACCCGATACTAAAAATAATAATATTGATTTTAATGCTCTTCCGTGTAATTCAAGGAATGGATGAGGAAAATCAAGCCCGTGAAACCAGCCTAATGTACCTAAAATTGTTAATGTATTTTTAATAAATTCATTAAATTCGTTGTTAGGAATTATTAAAAAGAACATTGTCCAACCAAATAATGTGGATAGTAAGAGAATTAAAAAGTTTTTTAAGTTTAATTTTATTGCAAAAACGAAAAGAATTAAAATTAGCAAAAGATTAATATAAACACCTATATCTATATACCAAAAAAAACTAATGCTTGAAAAAAGACCTAAGATAATTAAATAAAAAAATTTTAAATTACAATTTTGTAAGAAATTTAAAAAAATCAAAATAAAAAGTAAAAATAGAAAACTTCTTACCAAAAAAATAGGATTTATATATCCTTGTATTGATAAAGATAAAATAATCGTAGATAAAAAAAATAGAATTTGTATATTACCTCTTAGGTTAGAAAAAATAGCTATCTTTCTTATTATTAATAAAATCAATATCTTATTTAATAAAAAAACTATTAATTGAAACAATCTTGTAATACCTATTGACTCCTTATTAAAAATTTCCCAAAGAAAAAAAGGGTAAAAATCAGCAAATAAACCACGTATTATAAAAGAAGAGGTCCAATAATCACCTGTCAGTTTTAAATTTTGGGACGCAGATAACCACATGCCCTCATGAAAGAAATCAACTAGGTGATTAAATTTTGAAAAATCGATAAATAAAAATTCTACTATTATTACAAAAAAGATAAAGTGAGTAAAAAAATTTATCCTAGAATTATTTTCCTTATTTCTGTTAATAGCAGATTTATCATTGAAATAAGCGAGTTGTAAAAAGTTTTTAAAAAAAATTTTATCTTTTTTTTGAACTAAAAAAACAATTAATAATAGTGGTATTGTTATAAAAACTATAAACCTTAAAGGATCGTTAATTGGGTTGTTCAAAATATCAACATTATCGAATAACCTAATTGAGGAATTGGTCATTTTTGGAAAATTGATGATTTCCCATGCTAATGAAGAAATAATTAAAGAAACTAATATTACGATTGCTGATAGTGCTTTATAATTCAAAATTTAACTTATTTTTTTCTGAAAGCTTAAAGTAATTGGATTTTTTAGTTTATCAAGCATTTCAATAGGACAAATCTGTTTAAATTTTTTAAACTCTGTTTGGTAGTCACGTAAAATTTTACCTGCTATCTTAGAGTCTGTTTTTGAGTAAAATTTTTCAATGTTTTCCTGAAGAAATTTTTTCCAATAATCTGTTTCAATAGATTGCCATACAATAGAAGCTGGATTTGCAAAATTTTCAAAGTTATTCTTTTCATCATATACAAATGCCATTCCTCCAGTCATTCCTGCTCCAAAATTATCTCCAACTTCGCCTAAAATTATAGCTGTTCCGCCAGTCATATATTCACATCCATGTGCGCCACAACCTTCTACTACTGACAAGCTTCCTGAGTTTCTAACTGCAAATCTTTCTCCTGCTTGACCTGAGGCATATAAAGTTCCTGAAGTTGCACCGTACAAAACAGTATTTCCTATTATAGTATTTTGATTAGAAACTAATTTGCTTGCAAGAGAGGGTTTTACCACAATTTTTCCTCCAGATAGTCCTTTTCCAACGTAATCGTTACAATCACCCTCCACTGTTAAAGTTATGCCTTTAGCTAAGAAAGATCCAAGTGATTGGCCAGCTGAACCTTTTAAATTAATATTAATTGTATCATCTTTGAGTTTTTCATTACCAAATTTTTTATATACGTGGTGTGATAATCTAGTTCCTACCGACCTGAAAGTATTTTCAATATCATATTCAAATTGATTTTTTCCTGTATTATCAATTTTATCTTTAATGTCTGACCAAATTTTTTCATCTAAAGTTTCAGGAACTTTATTAATATGATTATCTTTGCAATATCTAAGGTTTTCACCCGGATCAGCTTGAACAAGTAAAGGGTTTAAATCAAGATCATCTAAATTCGACGCTCCTTTATTGACTTGAGATAATAAATCAGTACGACCAATAATTTCATTTATAGACCTAAATCCTAGTGAAGATAAAATCTCTCTTACTTCAGTTGCAACAAATTTAAACAAATTTTCAACTTTTTCAGGCGTCCCTGTAAATTTTTCTCTTAGAGCTTTATCCTGACTACAAACACCGACTGGGCAAGTGTTTGAATGGCATTGTCTCACCATTATACATCCCATAGCGACTAAAGATGATGTTCCCATTCCATATTCTTCAGCTCCCATCATAGCCGCGATGACTACATCTCTACCTGTTTTTAATCCTCCGTCAGTTCTAAGAGTTACATTATGTCTTAAATTATTTAAAGTAAGAATCTGATTTGCTTCAGTTAAACCCATTTCCCAAGGTATACCCGCATACTTTATGCTTGTTTGAGGACTTGCACCAGTTCCTCCAGAATGTCCAGAAATTAAAATAATGTCAGCTTTCGCTTTTGCAACTCCTGCTGCAATTGTACCTATTCCAGTTGAAGCAACAAGTTTTACTCCTACTCTTGCCTTAGGATTTATTTGTTTTAAATCATAAATTAGTTGAGCTAAGTCTTCGATCGAGTAAATGTCATGATGAGGTGGAGGAGAAATTAAAGTTACTCCAGGGGTTGAATGTCTTAGTCTAGCTATTTCTTCAGTCACTTTGAATCCCGGAAGTTGTCCACCTTCACCTGGCTTAGCACCTTGAGCAATTTTAATCTCTATTTCGTTAGCATTATTTAGATAGTCCACAGTAACACCAAACCTTGCCGAAGCTATCTGCTTCACTCTTGAATTTGCACTATCGCCATTTGGTAGAACTTTAAATCGTTTTGCATCTTCTCCTCCCTCTCCACTACAAGAAGCTCCTTTTATTCTATTCATGCCCATAGCTAATGTTTCATGTGCTTCAGCTGATAAGGCTCCGTGTGACATGCTTCCACTTCCAAATCTCTTTAAAATTTCCTCTAGAGGCTCAACCTCTTCAAGATTTATTGGCTCTTTGGACTTTTTAAATTCTAATAAATCCCTTATGTTTATCGGTGGAAGATTTTGTATACCTTTAGAATACTTTTTGTATTGTTCATAAGAACCGCTTCCTACTGCACTTTGAAGCAAGTGTATCAACTTACCTTGGTATTGATGATCTTCTCCGCTTTTTCTATACCTATAAAGACCTCCGATAGGTAAAGTAAACACATTTTTTGCATTAAATTTTGCATGAAGTTCTTTTATTTTTTTCTCGATACCTATTACGCCTATACCAGATATTCTTGACGACATTCCTGGAAAGTAATCTGAGACAATTGCTCTACTTAAACCTACAGCTTCAAAATTGCAACCACCTCTGTAAGAACTTATTACAGATATTCCCATCTTTGACATAATTTTCAATAACCCTGCATCTATAGATTTTTTAAATTTGATCACACAACTTTCAAAATCAGATTTACCAAATAACTTTTTTTCAAATCTTTGGTATATGCTATCTATAGCTAGATAAGGATTTACAGTTGTTGCGCCAACGCCTATTAGTACGGCAAAAGAGTGTGTGTCTAAAGCATCCGAGCATTCTATGTTTAGTGAGCAATATCCTCTTAAACCCTGTTTGACCAAATAAGAGTGCACTGCGCCGGTTACTAAAATACTTGGAATAGTTGCTTTTTGATTACTAATATTTTTATCAGACAAAATAAGACATGTGCTTCCCTCTCTTACTGAAGTTTCTGCTTCTTCTCTAATTGCTTCTATTCTTTCTTTAAGAGAAGAAGTGATATCAAATGTGCAATCAATTACTTTAGTTTTCTTCGAAAAAAATTTTCTAAACTTCTTAAATTGTGAGTTTGTTAAAATAGGACTATCCAA
>CACPBH010000015.1 GCA_902632145.1 uncultured Pelagibacteraceae bacterium
TAGTTTAATTAATTTTTTCATTATTAATGGTACTAAAGGTATTTGTATTGAAGTTGGATAACATCCTGGATTAGAAACTATTCTAAAATTTCTAATCTTAAATTTATTAAATTCAGCAATTGAATATATTGAGTTTTTTATTAAATCATTAGCCTTATGATTAAGTCCGTAATTTTTTTTATAAATTTTTGGATTTTTGATTCTAAAATCAGCAGACAAATCTATATATTTTAGTTTATCAAATTTATAATAAGTTTTTTTTATTATTTTTTGTGCTTCACCATTTGGTAAAGATAGAAATACTAAGTCTATTTTTTTCCAATCAATATCATTTATAGAAGATATTTTAGGTAATTTTTTTTTAATTCTTCTATCAAAATAAGAAATTTTTTTACCTAGGTTTTTTGTAGCACATAAGTTTGTAATATTCACTTTTGGGTGTTTTGATAAAAGATTTATTAAATCTAAACCTGTGTATCCAGTTGCACCAATTACAGCAATATTTATTTTTTTTAACATAATTAAATAGATATAACGAATTATATCATTGCCTTCCAAAAAATTAAATTTAAATGATTATCTCTTAGAAAACTGAAAGCTTCTTCTAGCTTTACGATGGCCGTATTTTTTTCTCTCTACGACTCTAGAGTCTCTCGTGGTTAATTTGTCTTTTTTAAGGTTTTTCTTTAAGTTCTCGTCGTGTGCAATTAATGCCTTAGATATACCAAGTATAATTGCTCCTGCTTGGCCAGATAAACCTCCGCCTTTCACTGAGCACTTAACATCATAATTAGATGAAACTTGAGTAATTTCTAATGGTCTTGTAACAATTATTTGATGAACAGGTCTTTTAAAATATTCATTCATTTTCATACCATTAACATGAATATTTCCATTTCCTTTTTTTATCCAAACCTTTGCTATAGATCTTTTTCTTCTACCAGTAGCATACTTGCTGTCTTTGAAATCTAATTTTATTTTTTTAGGTTTTTCGATAGGTGAGTTTGAGTTTTCCATTATTTAACAATGTTTTTAGAATTTAAATTTTCAAAATTTATAATTTTTGGTTTTTGTAGTTCGTGAGGGTGATTTTCACCTTGGTATAATTTAAGTTTTGTCAATTGTTTTTTAGATAAAGGCCCTCCAGGTAACATTCTTTTAACAGCTAATTTTAAAATATCTTGAGATTTATTTTTTTCTTTTAATTGTTGCGGAGAAATATTTTTAATTCCTCCTGGATGACCAGTATGTTTATAGTATTTTTTATTAAAAAATTTTTTACCTGTAAATTTAATTTTATCTATATTAGTTACTACCACAAAATCTCCATTATCAATGTGAGGATTATAAGTAGGTTTATTTTTACCTCTTAATACTATAGAGATATAAGCAGCTAATCTACCAACAGGCGCATTTTGTGCATTAATTATGTACCAGTTGTTTTTTATATCTTTTTTTTTAGTGAACGGTGTCATTGTAAATAATGGGCGATTGATACAAAGATTAAATGATAAAGTCAATTATTTTATATAAGAATAATAAAGATATATAGAGCTAAAAACCAACAGCACGCTACTAATTTGATGGGCTGAAGCAAGATAAATATTTAATCCACTTATTAATGTAAATACACCTAAAAATATTTGAAAACTTAAAACAAGCAAAATAATCATTAAAGATAAGTAAACTTTTTTTTCTTTTTGATAGTATAGATAAAGAGCAAATATCGAAACATAAGCGAGTATAATGTATGCAAAAACTCTATGATAAAACTGAACTAAAGAATGATTGTTTAAATCTAAAAAAATATTTAGATTATTTATTTTTATATCATTAGGAAAAAAAGTTTCGCCCATCAATGGCCAAGTTTGATATATCTTTCCTGCATCTAAACCTGAAACAAATGCACCCATCGATACTTGAATAAAAATTAAAAGAATTAAAATTAGAAAAAATATCTTTTTATTTTCAAAATTGAAAAAAGTTTTTATATCTTCTTTTTTATTATTTAAAATTAACCAAAATATTGTAGATATGATTAAGAATGCAAAAATTAAATGTAAAGAAAGTCTGAAATGACTAACGGTTACATCATTTACCAAACCGCTTTTTACCATATACCAACCAATTACTCCTTGAAATAAAATCAAGATAAATACATAGAAACATATTTTAATTTTTTTTTTATTAATAGAACTGCTTAGATAAAAATAAATAAGTGGAATTAGAAAAAATAAACCTATCAACCTGGCTAATATTCTATGAGCGTATTCCCAATAAAAAATAATCTTAAATTCATTTAGTGTCATATTGTAATTCAATAATTTATATTGGGGAATTTGTTTGTAGAGATTAAAATAATTATCCCAAGATGTACTTGTTAACGGTGGCAATATACCAGAAAATAGTTCCCACTCTGTTATTGAAAGTCCTGAGTCAGTCAATCTAGTAAGACCTCCTACGATAATTAATAAGAAAACTAAAACAAGGTTAATTTTTAACCATTTATTAAAAAAAACATTATTATTTTTAGCATGAGAGATCATTGTGTTTAATATATATAGATCATATTAAAAAACTAATTTAATAATGTCGCTATGATAAATAAAAAGATAATAAATATTAGAAAATCTTTAGATAAATTAGATGATCAATTTCTCCGTTTGATTAAAAAAAGAACATCTTTAGTTAATGAGATAGTGAAAAATAAGAAATTTAAAAAAGACATTGTAGATAAAAAGAGAATTAATATCATTCTAAAAAATATCAAAAAAAAATCTATATCAAGAAAGATTGATTATAAAATTACTGAAAAAATTTGGTCATCAATGATAAAAGCTTATATTGATTACGAGTATAGGAAATTTAAAAAAAAATAATTATTTACTATGTGGTGGTAATTTTTTTCAACAAAAATTTCGTGCTTCCTAGTGTTAGGATTATATTTTTTTAATTTGAGTTTCTCTTTTGCCTTCTCCCCCTTAGTAGGTTTTTTTGCATAATATACAAACTTACTATCAGGGTTGCTTTCAGGTACCATTCGAACTTTAAGATGAGTTTTTTTTGCCATATTTTTTTAATTTATTTAACCTACTTAAAATTTTTTCGCTCTTAGTTTTAAATTTATTTTTTAGATAAGTAGCTTTTAAACTATTATAATTGTAATCGTCAAGTTTATTTATTTTTGAATTCAAAATATTTTTAACACCATTAATAGTTAAACCCTGGTTTTTAAGAAAATATTTAATCAATTTAAATATTTCTACTTGCTCCTTTGAATAATATCTTCTCCTGTTTATAATTTTAGGTTTGATTTGAGAAAATTGTTTTTCCCAATATCTTAAAACGTAATTCAATGGCTTTTTATTTTTTGGGTTTACAAGATCTAGTTCGATCGCTAATTCACTTATATTAATTAATTTTTCCACTAAATATATTAATCTTTCGAGATAAATTAGTTGATGGTTTAAATGATAGAGTTTTTCTTGCTTTAATTTTATAAATTTCTTTTGTCCTTGGATTTCTTCCGATACGTTCTTTTTTGTTTAGAATTTTAAATGTTCCAATATTTTTTAAATTAAATGAATTTTCTTTGATTTCATCTATTAAAATTTCAATTAAATTATTAATTATTTTTTTTGAATACAGTACTGAATATCCTTTTTTTCTACTTAAAAAAATACAAATATCCTCTTTTGTTAAGTTATTCTGATTCATTGTTAAGGTGGTTTAAGTTCTTCTTAATTTGAAGCATTAGATTACCCTTTACAATTTTATAACATAGATCAATTGAATGGTAAAAACCAATATAATCTGTTCCACCATGGCTTTTTACAACTGGCCCATTCAACCCTAAAAAAATAGCACCGTTATATTTTCTTGGATCAAGTTTTTTTTTAAATTTACTTAAAGAAAAATAAGAAAATATTAATGACAATTTAGATAGAAAATTCTCTGTAAGAGATTTTTTTAAATTATCTGTAATAAATTTTGCAGTTCCCTCTGCAGTTTTTAATGCTATGTTACCAGTAAATCCGTCAGTAACAATAACATTTGAGTCTCCTGACATAATTTTATTTCCTTCAATATAACCATTAAATTTAAAATTATTTTCACTACTCAAACTGCTTAATTTTTTAAAAGCATTTTTTAGAATCTCTGTTCCTTTAATTTCTTCAGAGCCAATATTAAGCAACGAAACTATAGGTTTATCCTCAGGAAAAATTGATTTGTATAATGCTGATCCTAATTCAGCAAAATCTACAAGGTTATTCTCACTACATTCTATATTTGCACCTAAATCTAAGACAACATTCATCCCCTTTTCATTTGGCCACAGACCTGCCAGAGCTGGTTTATTAACTTTGTTCATCATTTTTAAAATCATTCTAGAAATAACAAGTAAAACTCCTGTGTTACCTGCGGATAAGCTTATATCTGAATTTCCATTTATTTGAGATTGTATACAATTCCACATACTAGTATTTTTTGAGTTTTTAATTGCAGTTAATGGTGAGTCCTCGTCAGAAATCACAGATTCTGTATGAGTTATAATTATCTTGTTATTAGAAATTTTATCATCGTTTAATTTTGATTTTATTAATTTTTCATCACCAAACAAATTCAAGACATAATCATCCTTTGAAATATTTTTTTTATTAAAGAGGGATACAGCCTTTAAAATTTTATCTGGAGAATTTTCTCCACCCATTGCATCTATTGCAATAGTAATTTTTTTATTCATTTAAAATTAAATATCTAAGATTTTCTTACCGTTATAGTAACCTGATTTCAGATCAACATGATGAGAAAGTTTATACTCGCCGCTCTTCTTATCTTCAATTACATTAGCACCTAAGATCCTATGATGAGATCTTCTCATTTTCTTCTTTGATACAGACGTTTTTCTTTTTGGTACAGCCATAATTAACCTCTAAAGTTTAAGGCTTCTCTTATCATATTTTGAAGAGGTAATTCAAAACAAAATTTATAAAACTTGTTAAAATATCTTTCAAAATCTACAATTTTAGGGTCATTTTCACCTTTTAAAGTGGTAAAGTACCTTGTTACCAGTTTCTTATTTAATTTAAAATCATTCACTGAATTATCGTCCAGTTTTAACAGGATATCATACAATATTTTGTTTAGATCTTTCATTTTTTTATTAACAGAAACATCGCCAAAACCAAGTTCTCTTAAATTGTACTCAATGCTATTAAATACGTTATCATATTCTTTTTGATCAAATTTTTCTCCCTTTTTTTTAAATATAATCATTAAGATCGAAAAATGAAAAAACATCAAAAAAATTCGCGTTTCAAAACTATCAATTAGTTGAATTTTTTTATAAAAGAAGATGTTTCTAGAAAGTTTCAGCAATATATTGTATAGTTGGGAATTATGTTTTTTTTGAAAAATCATATAAATATTATTTTATTATTTACTTTCATTTTTTTGATTAATTGTCAATTGCAAGAACCCACTAAAAATCACGGTATATTATTTCTAGAAAACAGATCGAAACAATTAAAAGTTAAAGTAAACAATAAAAATGATGTTTTAAAGCTAATAGGAAACCCGCATACGAAATCTATTTCTAATGAGGACAGCTGGATTTATATCGAAAGAGTATTAACGAAAGGGTCTTTTCACAAATTAGGTCAAAATGTAACAAAAACTAATAATGTTCTAGTTTTGACTTTTGATAAATATGGAGTTTTGAAAGAAAAAGATTTTCTAGATAAAAGTTCTATAAATAGACTAAAATTTTCTGAAAAAATTACAGAAAATAATCTATCTAAAAAAAGTTTCGTTCAAAATCTTCTTCAAAGTGTGAGATCTAAAATGTACCAGAATAGAAAATAAGTGTTAATGAGCTATAACTGCTAACAGTAATAGTGCAACTATATTTGTGATTTTAATCATTGGGTTTACCGCAGGACCAGCTGTATCTTTATAAGGATCGCCTACAGTATCTCCAGTCACAGCTGATTTATGAGCTTCAGAACCTTTTCCTCCAAAATTACCATCCTCAATATATTTTTTGGCATTATCCCAGGCTCCTCCACCAGCTGTCATAGAAACTGCTACAAATAAGCCTGTAATTATTACACCTAATAGCATCGCACCTAGTGAGGATAAAGCAGCTTCCAATCCACCAATTTGTAAAATTACAAAATAAAGCACTATAGGAGACAATACAGGCAACAATGATGGGATTATCATTTCTTTAATTGCGGCTTTAGTTAATAAATCAACTAATTTACCGTAATCAGGTTTTCTCTTGCCTTTCATAATACCAGGAATTTTCTTAAACTGTCTTCTCACTTCAATAACAACTGCGCCGCCAGCTCTTCCAACTGCTTGCATACCCATTGAGCCGAACAGATACGGAAGCATACCGCCTATCAATAAACCAGCTACAACAAAAGGATTAGATAAATCAAAAGTTACATTTACGCCCTCTAAAGCAGAACCCTTTACTTTTGAAAAATAATTTATGTCTTCTGTGTAAGCTGCAAAAAGGACAAGCGCTCCTAATCCTGCTGAACCTATTGCGTAACCTTTTGTTACAGCTTTTGTGGTGTTTCCTACAGCGTCTAATGCGTCTGTGGTTTTTCTAACATTTTTTGGAAGTTTGGACATTTCTGCTATACCTCCAGCATTGTCTGTAACTGGTCCGTAAGCATCCAACGCTACAACCATTCCGGTTAAAGCTAACATTGCGGTTACTGCAATCGCAATTCCATATAAGCCTGCCAAACTATTGGTGTATAAAATACCCGCAACTATAATTAATGCAGGTATAGCTGTGGCCTCCATCGAAATAGCAAGCCCCTGAATAACATTAGTTCCGTGTCCAGTTGTTGAAGATTTAGCAACTGTTTTAACTGGTCTATAATTTGTACCTGTATAATATTCTGTAACCCATATTAACAATCCTGTAATAATAAAACCTACAACACCGCAAATATATAAATCTAGACCATTAAAAACTGAACCTGCATTGTTATTATAAGTTTCGTTAATCCCCACAATGGAGTCTGTGACTGGATACATTATTAATAAAGAGGTTACAGCAGTTACAATAAAACCTTTATATAAAGCACCCATAATATTTTTACTTTTTCCTAACTTGACAAACCAAGTTCCTATTATAGAAGTTATTATACAAGCGCCTCCTATAGCGAGGGGATAAACCATTAAATTAAAATCTTGGGGTGAAAAAATCGATGCTAAAACCATAGTAGCAACTATTGTTACTGCGTATGTTTCAAATAAATCTGCAGCCATCCCAGCACAATCTCCAACATTATCTCCAACGTTATCTGCTATGACTGCTGGATTCCTAGGGTCATCTTCAGGAATTCCTGCCTCTACTTTTCCTACTAAATCAGCACCAACATCTGCTCCTTTAGTAAAAATTCCGCCACCTAGTCTTGCAAAAATAGAAATTAGAGACGCCCCAAATCCTAAAGCAACTAAAGCATTAATAATTTCTCTATTATCAACCTTCAAGTTAATTAAAATGATGTAGTAAATGGTAATAGCTAACAAAGCTAATCCAGCGACGAGTAAACCTGTTATGGCTCCTGACTTAAAAGCTATTGTTAATCCTGATTGTAGACTTGATCTTGCTGCCTCAGCTGTTCTAACATTTGCTTTTACTGAAATTAACATACCAACATATCCAGCCACACCAGAGAGAAAAGCTCCGATAAAATATCCTAAGCCAACTAAATAATTAAAGAAATAAGTAACTATAGCTAAAACAATTATACCAACTACAGCAATAGTTTTGTATTGTCTATTTAGGTATGCTTTAGCTCCAATTTGAATTGCTTCTGCAATTTCTTGCATACGGTTATTTCCTGGATTTGAAGAAATAATCTGACCAGAAAGTAAATAGCTATATGCTACAGCCAAAACTCCGGTAAAAGAAATTAGATAAAGTAGTTCTAAATAATTTGTCATATTAATAGACGGATAAATGCCAAAAAAGGATTAAAAACGCAAGCTAAAGTTAAGAAATTTATTAACTTTTTTTACTCATCTTTTCTCAGAACTTTTGATATTTTATCTAAAATAGCGTTTAAATAACCAATTTGAACTTTTTCTAAAAAGAATTCAGATGCTAATAAGTATTCACTTATTATAACTTTTTTAGGATTATTATGTTTAAACATAAGTTCAAAAATAGCTGCAAAAAGGATAATCTTTAATAATTTATCAGTTTTTTTTAAATCAATATCATTAGCTAAATGTTTATTTACAGTTTCTTCAATTAATTCTGATCTTTCCAGAGTTCCATTTACAACATCTTTTATAAATTTTTTATATTGGTTCTTAGGAAAATTAATTTCTGAGTTTGGATTCATCAAAAAATTGTAAATTTTTTGTATTACTTTGATTCTAGGTGAGGGATTCTTAGATTTTTTTTGGACCATTATTTAAGATAGACATAACTGCTTTAGCAGCTTCCAATCCCTTATTAGGTTTATTTGATCTTGCTAATCCACATCTTTCTTTGGCTTGTTTTATATTAAATGCAGTTATGATTCCATTTCCAATAGGTTTATTATGTGAAATTGATAAATTTAAAATAGAATCAAAAGTAGACTTGCAAATAAAATCAAAATGAGGGGTTTTGCCTTTTATTACACAGCCTAGAGCAATGAATGCATCAAATTTTTTAATATTTTTTTTTATTGCTATTGGTATTTCAAAAACACCTGGAACATTGAAAATATTGACTTTCATTTTGTTGTTTACGAGAATTTTTTTCGAAGAACTTACTAAATTTTTTGATATGTTATCGTAATAATTAGCATTTACAATTAAAATTTGTTTCATTTTATTATTATTTGTTTTTTAATTTTTAAACCAAATCCTTCTAAACCAATTAGTTTCTTTTTGGAGCGGGAAAATAATATCATATTTTTAACATTAAATTCTTTAATTATTTGGGCTCCTAAACCATAATATCTTAAAGTGACATCTGTTTCATTCTTCTTAATTTTATTCATTTCATTATTTATTATAACTAGCATAAAATTTTTATATTTAGAGAGTATTTTAATGATTTTTTTAATCTCTTTATTTTGAAACAGACTAAATCGACTTATATTTTTGGATAAAACTCTAATTGGTATTGATTTATTTTTATTAAATTTTCCTTTATGTATAGCAAAACTTTCAAATTTATTTAATTTGTTCTTAAAAATTGAGAGATTTACTTTCAAATTTTTTTTTTCAGAAATACTCTTAGAATAAGTTTTGAAAACAAGTTTTTCATTTTTTAATCTATGTGCAATTAAGTCTGTAATAGATGCTATTTTAATTTTGTGTTTTTTTGAAAATTTAATTAAATCATCTAATCTTGCCATTCTTCCATCTTCGTTCATTACTTCACAAATAACAGAACTTGGATTTAACTTTGACAATTTAGATATATCTATAGAAGCTTCGGTGTGTCCTGCCCTTTCTAATACTCCACCATTTCTTGCAACTAATGGAAATACATGACCAGGTGAAACAATATCTTTTTTACTAGAGTTTTGATTGATTGCTACTTTGATTGTTTTCGCTCTATCAAAAGCTGAAATTCCGGTTGATATACCTTTTCTTGCTTCAATTGAAACTGTGAAAGCAGTTTGCATTCTTGATTTATTTATTGAAGACATAAGCGGAAGTTTCAATCTGTCTATTTGTTTTTTTGTTAAGGCTAAACAGATGAGTCCTCTCCCATGCTTAGCCATAAAATTAATCACCTTTGAATTACATTTTGATCCTGGAATTATAAGATCACCTTCATTTTCTCGATTTTCATCGTCCACCAGGATAAACATTTTACCCTTTTTGGCATCTTTAATTATAGATGGAATATTAGAAAATTTTTTTTTAGACATATTAACTCGTGTATTTATATATATATTTACCAAATATATCTAATTCAACATTCACTAAATCATTAACTTTAAGGTGCTTTAAATTCGTTAACTTTAAAGTATGAGGAATTATATTTAGTTGAAAGTCTTTTTTATAAACTTTAGAAATAGTAAGTGATACACCATTTATCGATATAGATGCCTTTTCCTCTAAAAATTTCATAAATTTTTTATTTTTAATTTCTAATTTTATAGACCATGAATTATCTATTAAATTAATTTTTTTTATTTTTGCTGTTGTATCAACGTGTCCTTGGATAAAGTGACCTGAAATTTTTTGCCCATATATTAATGATTTTTCTAAATTAATTACTTGACCAATTTTAATTTTTTTAAAATTTGATCTATCAATAGTTTCATTTGAAACATAAAAGAAAATAACATCTTTTTGGATTTTAGTGAGTGTTAAACATACTCCGCTACAATTAACTGATGAGCCAACTTCATTCTGTTTAAAATTTAAACTGGACTTAATCCCAATCAATAAAGATTTCTTATTTTTATATATGTTTTTAATTGTGCCAGTTCTATATATTATCCCATTAAACATTATTTTATCCTGACTTCAAAAAGTTCATCGTTATCTAAATTAACATTTATTTTACTCTTAATTTTTAGTTTCTTTATAAAATTGATACTTTGATTATTGTAACCAT
>CACPBH010000016.1 GCA_902632145.1 uncultured Pelagibacteraceae bacterium
ACGTATATATAGAAGTAGTGCTAAAGGGATTTCCACCCACTAAAAGAGGGTGCATACTAAATACTCTTCTTAATTTTTCATCAGAGATATAGTTTGAAACTAAACCGTAGACTGACTTATAACTTTTTAATTTTAATAAAGATGGAATTTGTTTCATCATAAAGACTAAATTATTAAAAGGTTTGTCAGATAAATCTGTAAAACCTTTATCAAAGATTTTTTCAGTAAAGTTCACTAAATTTTTATATCCTTCGTAATCATTAGAGTTAAATTTTTTAACTTGTTCCTCCATAGATTTATCATCTCCATTATAATCGAATGTATCCCCGTTACTGAATACAAATCTGTACCATAAATCCAAAGGTACTATTTCTACATAATTAGAAATATTTTTATTAAATAGTGAAAACAATTCTTCAAATAGATATGGAGCAGTTATTACAGTTGGACCGCCATCGTAAATAAACTGATCTTTTTTAAAAACTCTTGCTCGACCACCTAGATCAGGATGTTTTTCTATTAAAGTAACTTTATGGCCTTTAGCTTTTAATCTTAACGCAGCAGCCAATCCCCCAAAACCCGAACCAATAACAGTTGTTTTTTTTGCCATATATTAATGGCCTATTCTAACTAGATTTCTTCTTAAGTGCTAATTTTGTTTCCTCGATGCTAGAGGTATAAATTTTATCTAATTTGCTTTTATCCAGTGAGTTTTTAATCAATTTTTCTACTGACTCTATGGCTATTTTCACTGATGCGTTTTTAATATCCTTTTCAGCCTGATTTTTAAGCTGTCTAATTCTCTCTTCAGCATTTTTTTTCCTATTTTCCATTAGATCGTGAAACTCTTTATTAATTCTAATGACATTTTTTTCTGCCTCTTCGCTAGCTTTATCTATCATTTCTTTAACCTCATTTTTTGAATTACTGATTTTTTTTTCATGCTCCGTTAAAATGTTTTTAGCATCTTCTTTTAGTTTTTCAGCCTCGTTAATTTGGCTCTTAATGTTTAAAATATTTTGTTCTAGACCTTCTTTAATTTTTTGGGGAATCTTGAAATATATTAGTATTCCCAAAAAAATAAAGAAAGAAACAGTTACCCAAAAAGTTGCATCAATTATCATAAGAATTTATTCAAATTTTTTTTGGAAACATCCTCAACTGTTGCTTTGATGCTGCTTTCATTAAGTTTATCACCTGAGATATTTTCAATAATATTAGATACGATACTTCCTGAGATAATCTGAATAGAGGATATAGAATTTTTTTTAAGTTCTGAAATTTCTTTTTGTGCTTTTAAAATTTCTTTCTCTATTTCTTTTTCCATCGACTCCTTTTTTGATTGAATATCTTTATCTAAAGCACTTTTAGATTCAAAATGTATCTTTAAAACTTCCTTTTTAGCGTTCTCCAAGATTAAATCATACTCTTTTAATTTCGCTTCAGACTCTTCTTTGAATTTATTTGCGTTTTCTAGGTCCTCTTTAATTTTATTTTCTCTATTATCTAAGTTATCTTTAATTTTTGGCAGGTAAAATTTCGATATCGAAATATAAAGAATTGTAAATACTAATATTAACCAAAATGCTTGAGAAGCCCAATACGTTGGATCCAGCTGAGGCATTCCAGCCTCAGCTGCATACAATTCAGTATTTATAGCTACAGACGCTATTGATAAACTTAGAAAACTTTTCATATTTAATTTACTAAAATGCAAATAAAATAATTAAAGCCACTACAAGTCCAAATAATCCAGTTGCCTCTGCTAAAGCAAATCCCAACAATAGGTTAGGGAATTGTTTTTGAGCTGCAGATGGATTTCTCATTGCTCCAGATAGGTAGTTACCGAAAATAATTCCGATACCTACACCAGCTCCAGCTAATGCGATTGCAGCCAGACCTGCTCCAATCATTTTTGCCGCTTCTAACTCCATTTTTCCTCCTTTTTTGTTTAATGGTGTAAATTTAATGCATCATTCAAATAGATGCAGGTTAATATTGCAAAAACATACGCTTGCAGAAAAGCTACAAGAATCTCCAACCCTGTTAATGCCACTGAAAAACTAAGCGGTAACCAACCACCTAATATTCCTAAACTTACAACGAAACCTCCAAAAACTTTTAACATTGTGTGACCCGCCATCATGTTTGCAAATAATCTTACTGATAAACTCACTGGTCTGCTAAGATATGAAATAATTTCTATGACAGTAATCAAAGGCAAAAGCACAGCTGGGACTCCACTTGGCACAAATATACTCAAGTATTTAAAACCATGCTTTATAAAACCAATTATTGTTACAGCTATGAATATAAATAGAGCCATAATTAAAGTTACAATTATATGACTAGTTACCGTGAATGAGTATGGAAGCATTCCAACCATATTACAAAATAAGACGAACATAAATAAGCTGAATATAAATGGAAAATAAGGCCTAGCCTTTGACCCAGCAGTATCACTAATCATTTTTGCTACAAAGGTGTAAGACATTTCAGCAATTAATTGCAATTTATTGGGAATAATTTTCTTCTCTTTGGATCCTAAAAATAAAAACAATATTATTACAGTTGCGCTTATTACCATGAATAAACTGGCATTGGTAAAAGATAAATCAACACCTGCTATATTAATTTCAGGGCCAATTCTTTTGACCGTGAATTGTTGCATTGGATTACTTGCCATAAAAACTCTCTAGTCTTCCTTTTGCATTCTATTAGCTGCTCTAATTACATTTAACATGCCTGCTGCAGCCCCCAAAAAAAAGAAAATTATTATTAACCAAGGTTTAGTATCAAACAAGGTATCTAAAATAAACCCAATTATTGTCCCAACTGCAACTGCAGCAACTAATTCAGTACCTAATTTAAAGGCGCTACCCATAAATGAACCTCTTTTTTCATTGTCATCGTCTAATTGCTTTTTTATTTTTGATTTTGCAATTTTTAGGCGAGTTTTAAAATCTTCGGGTATTGTCATTATATAAATTTAGGCAACTAATTCTTCAGCTCTTTGTAAATCTACAGATACAAGCTGGCTTACCCCTTGTTCTGCCATGGTAACACCGTAAAGTCTATCCATTCTTGACATAGTTAAAGCATGGTGAGTGATAATAATAAATTTTGTATTGGTAATTTTTGTGAGGTCATCAAGCAGACCACAAAATCTTGTAACATTAGCATCATCTAAAGGAGCATCTACTTCATCTAGAACACAAATAGGCGAGGGATTTACTAAGAAAACTGCAAAGACTAAAGATAAAGCAGTTAAAGCTTGTTCGCCTCCAGAAAGAAGCGTGATTGATTGAAGTCGTTTACCAGGTGGGGAAACAAACATTTCTAAGCCTGCTTCAAGGGGATCATCAGAGTCCACCAATTCTATTTTTGCAGTCCCACCATTAAACAATTTAGTATAAACTTCATTGAACTTTCTATTTACTTTTGCGTAAGCCTCTAATAATCGTTCTCTTCCTTTTTGATTTAATTCATCAATGCTTGTTTTTAATTTTACTATTGCTGAGTAAAGATCAGCTCTATCGTCCTCCATTTTTTTAATTTCTGTCTCATATTTTTTTGTTTCTTCATCTGCTCTAAGGTTTACAGACCCAAGAGAATCTCTTAGTTTTTTTGTCTTTTCAATTTTTTCAGTTTGCTCCTCAATCGATGGAAAATTTTCAATTTCGATATCACTTAAATCGGATTGTGGTAAAATTGAAGACTCGTTAGTAATATTTAATTCATTTTTTACTGAATAAAGTAGATCTTTTTTTCTATTTTCAATTCCTTCAATAGTAGCTTCATTTCTAGCTTTATTTTCTTTTAGATCTGTGAGTTTTAATTGAATTTCTCTTAAATTTTCATTTATTGAATTGTATTTTTTTTCAGCTTCGATTAATTCGTTTTCAATTTCTTCATTTCTTTTTTTAATATTTTCCAAATTTTGTAAGTTTTGACCTTTAGAAGTTGCTATTCTTTCTGGATTTTTTTGATTTTCGTTGATTTCTAATTTTATTTTATTTGATCTATCATTAAGTTCAGAAATCATTTTTTTAGAATTAGTTTTCAAATTACCCCAATTCTCCAATTCAACATCAATATTTTTAATTCTTTCTTTTCTTTTAATCGATTCACTTTCGATTGATTTATTTTTTCCGTATTTTTCTGCGTACTCTTCTTGCGAAAGGGTAATTTTTTGAACAAGCTGTTTCAAATTTTTAAAAGTCTGTTTTGAAAGTTTTTTATCATTATCTATATCATCTTCAATTTGATCCAAAATTGTGTCTAATTGATTTTGTAACTTATTTAACTCTGTTTTTGATATTTGGAGTTCTTTTGAAGATTTTGTTTCAACATCTAATAATTTGTTTTCTGTATTAAGCAGATCTTCCTTTTCTTTAGATATTCTTTTTTCGTTTAAATCTGCATCAAGTGAAATACTTTTTTCTCTATCTAGATCAGACTCTATTGTTTTAATTGATTTTTCTAGTTTCTCTTGCAAAGTTTTTACTCTTGCTTCTTCCTCTACAAGATTAGACATGTCTAAATTTAATTTTTGCAGAGAAGCTGCACTTTCAATCTTTTTATCTCTTAAAGGAGAAAGTTTTTTATTTTCCTCCTCTAGTAAAGTATTATTATGATTATAATCAATATTAACTGCACTTATTTCGTCCTCAAGCTCACCCAGTTTTTCTTGAATTTGTTTTTTATCTTTTTCAATGTCCTTTATTTTTAAAAAATATAATCCCGCTTCAATTTTTTTTATTTGATTTGATATTTCTTTATATCTAGTTGCTTCCTCGGCTTGTTTTTTTAGGTTATCTAGTTGCTTTTGTTGTTGTCTTTTTAATTCGTCTGCTCTTTTTAAGTTATTTTCTGCTGCATTTAATCTTGTTTCAGCCTCTTGTCTTCTGGCATGAATTCCAGAAATACCCGCCGCCTCTTCTAGTATCGATTTTCTCTCAATTGGTTTAGCCGTTACTAATTGCCCTATTCTGCCCTGACTGATTAGAGATGGGGAGTGGGCACCAGTAGAAAGATCTGCAAAAAAAGTCTGCACATCTCTCGCCCTGACTTCTTTATCATTAATGTAATATTTAGAACCTTTATCTTTTTCTATTTTCCTTTTTATCGATATTTCATCAAACTCTTTGTATTGAAGTGGACCACTCTTCTCTTGATTATCTAATAGTAAAGCAACTTCAGAAATATTTTTCGACGGTCTATTAGAAGTTCCTGAAAAAATTACATCCTCCATTCCAGACCCTCTCATGCTTTTTGCAGAGTTCTCGCCCATACACCATCTAAGTGCTTCTACAATATTTGATTTTCCACAACCATTTGGACCAACTATACCGGTGAGACCTTTTTCAATTAAAATAGTTGTCTTTTCTGAAAAAGATTTAAAACCTGTCATTTCTAAATTTTTAAATTTCATTTAAAGATTTTTTTCTAATACTTTTTTAAATTCACTATACTCTACCTTCCCTTTATATTCTTTTTCATTTATTAAAACAGTAGGTGTAGATCCGATTTCATATTTTCTTTGAGCATCTATTCTTTGATTTAATATTTCGTCTTGTTTATTTTCATCTTTTAAACAATCGTCCATATCTTTATTATTTAAATTTGACTCTAAACCAATTTTTTTTATTGAGTCATTTATCTTGTTTATATCAGATCCAATCGCCCATAATTTTTGTTTTTCATAAATTTTCCCAAGAAGTTCAAATTTTTTTATGTTATCAACATGACATCTTACTATCATTTCGGCATTTAGAGCCGCTAAATCTAGAGGGAACGGGTGATGCTCAAATCTCACTAAGCCTTTGTCTATAAATTCTTCTTTTATTTGGTAGAAAATTTTTGAGTGAAAATTAGCACATGCTGGACAAGTTAATGATGAAAAAACTTTAATTGTTACTTTGGAATTAACATCTCCTATACCTACCTCTTTACTTTTTACCTCAATAGAGAAAAAAATAAAAAAAACAAATATTATTTTATGAATTAATTTAATCATTTTTTTCGTTATATGCCTTTAAAAAATTTTTAAGAGATATTTTTAATTGTTCGTTATCTATATGTTTAATTTTTTTTTCTACAGAATTTAGATTTTTTATTTTTGGTAAAATTTTATCTCGCTTATTTATTTTATTTTCGATAATTTTTAGAGCTATGTTGCTAATACAGTTGTAACCAAAAAAACTGTTAATTTTATCAATAATTTTATTTTTGGCATATTCAATTTCAACTTCTTTTCCATGAATTACATTTAAAACTAAAGTCCCGTCTTGCATACTCTTTTTCATTTTCACTGAAACAGGATAACATGCATCAGAAATGTTTTTATTTACAATGCTTGTCCAGTTATCAACTATATTTGAATAATTATAACTACCTTTTCTCAGATGTTTTTTTAATGTTTTCGGTATGGAATTAGAAAATGGACGAAGGCCTTGTATGTAGGTCTGTGTTTTATTATTATTTTTGTTATGCATATTAATTCAACTTTACCAAAAAAAATTTTAGCATGGTATTATAATAGCAAAAGGAAATTGCCTTGGCGTGTTGGCAAAAAGTCACCAAAAAAGCTGTATTATAGGCTTTTAAGTGAATTTATGTTGCAGCAAACTCAGGTAAAAACGGTTATTCCTTACTTCAATAAATTCACAAATAAATTTAAAACAATTAAAGACTTGTCTAAAAGCAAAGAGAGAGAAATCTTAAAGATGTGGGAAGGTCTTGGTTATTATAGAAGAGCAAGAAATCTTTTGGCAAGCTCTAAAATTTTGGTTAACAATTATAAATCTAGATTACCAAGATCAATTATTGAAATAAAAAAACTCCCAGGGGTAGGCGATTATACTGCAAACGCACTATTAGGATTAGTTCATAATGAACCAAGAATAGCTTTAGATGGTAACGTGAAAAGGCTATTTTCAAGAAACCTGAACATTGAAGAAGAAAAAATTAATTTTGATAAATTAATAAAAAAAAATAAAAAAAAACTTTTTATTACTAAAAGAAACGATGATTTTGTTGAAGCTTTAATGGAATTCGGCGCACTAATATGTAAACCAAAAGACCCAAATTGTCTTACGTGCTGTTTGAATAAAACTTGCAAGTATTTTAAATCTAATAAAAAAATTAAGAATATAAAAAATAAAATGATTAAAAACAAAAACTATGATATTTTTTGCTATATTAACAAAAAACAACAAATAGCATTAACTAAAAGTAGTCAAATTAGTTTTTTAAAGAATTTTAATTTACCAGAAATAAAAGAGAGCAAGAGTTCGTTAAAAAATAAAAATTGGATATTTCTTAAAAATTATAAAAATTCAATTTCAAATTTGAAATTAAATATTAATCTATATTACAAATTTTCGAATAAAATTCCACGAACGTACAGTTGGTATTCTTTGAAAAATAATAGAGAGTTTGTCCCGAGTTTTACAAAAAAAATATTAACACAAATATCGTCTTTATATTAATGAAAAAAAAAATAGCAATCATTGGCGCTGGTATAGCAGGTTTAACTCTTGCAAACTTAATAAAGAGAAATTCTGATCATGAATTTATGTTGTATGAAAAAAATGAAAGTTTATCTCTTGATGAAGGGTACGGAATTCAACTTTCAACAAATAGTATAAAAATTTTAAATCAAATTGAATTTAATAAGATTAATGATAAGAAAATATTTCACCCAAAGGCAGTTGATTTTTATAACATTCAAAATAAAAAAATTTGTGATTTAGATTTTACTCAATTTAATAAAGGTCAGAACAAATATACGACATTACAAAGATCAACTTTAATAGAGTTTTTAAAAGATGAAGTTTATACTCAACACTTAAGATTTGGAAAAAAAATAAAAGAAGTTTCTGAACTAAAGGGCAAGGTGCTTATTAAATTCGAAGATAATACAAACGATCTTGTTGACATAGTTGTTGGAGCTGATGGTATTTTTTCAAATACACGATCTTTTTTTGAAAAGAAAAAAAATGAACCTAAATTTAAAAAAGCAGTAGCTATTAGAACAATACTTAAATCAAAATCTGATCTTATGATAGACGAAGAAAATATTAGTCTCATGATGGGAAAAAATTGCCACGTCGTTATTTATCCTATCAATAAAAAAAAAGAACTGAATGTTGTTTGTATTATTAGAGAAAAAAAATATGATCCCGATAATATTAAATCATTAGTAGGTAAAGTTATTGCACAAAATTCTGACTTAGAAAAAGTTTTTGAAGGAGATTTAAAATCTTGGCCTTTATATTTTACCCCTCAAATACTTCCGTCCACAAATAGTAAAGTTTTTTATATTGGCGATGCTTTTAATGGATTTTTACCAACTCTAGCTCAAGGAGCAGGGCAATCTATAGAAAGTGCCTTCGAGTTATTCAATTTAATTCAAGATGATAAAGCAGAAATTCAGAATACTTACTTTCAAGAGAGATCAAGAAGAGCAAAGATAGTAAAGAGAAGATCAAATATTAACTTTTTTGTTTTCCATTTTTCTAGCTCATTTATGCAAACATTAAGAAACTTTTTCATGAAGTTTCTTGTTAAAAGAAAAAGCTTTGTTAATTCTTATTTAGGAACAGTCTATAAAAATTAAATTTGTTTGCCTGTAATAAATTTTTGCCTTAAATTATCAATTGGTACAGTCGATCCGTTTAAATTATAATGCCAATAAGTCCAACCATTATAACTTTCTGCTCCCATTATTTTTGCTGCGATTTTATGTATTGATCCCTCTGTATCCTTATATTTTATACTTCCATCAGCCATTATTTTTGCATTAATCTTTTTCTTTTGATCAAACAAAGATGTTCCAGGTTTAATTATTCCCAATTCTACTAGTGAACCAAAAGGTATTCTAGGTTTTAATTTATTATTTTCAATAGTATCTAAGTAGTCATCAGCTATTGTTTCGGTCTTGTTAATTCTTTCTTTAGCTGCTAAGAAATATTTTTTATCCTTTTCAATCCCATAATAATTTCTACCTAATTTTTTAGATACGACAGCAGTGGTTCCTGTGCCTAAAAAAGGATCAAACACAGTGTCCCCTTTATTAGTAGTTGCTAATATAATTCTATGAAGTAGGGCTTCTGGCTTTTGCGTGGAATGTATTTTTTTTCCATTTTTCTTTAGTCTCTCTTTTCCATTACAAATTGGCAATGTCCAGTCCGACCTCATTTGCAAATCATCGTTTAAACATTTGAGAGATTGATAATTAAAAGTATATTTTGACTTTTTAGTCTTTGATGCCCAAATAAGTGTCTCGTGTGCATTAGTAAATCTTGTTCCCCTGAAATTTGGCATTGGATTATTTTTCCTCCAAATAACATCGTTAAGTAACCAATAACCTAAATTTTGTAAATGATAGCCTAACCGAAATATATTATGATAAGAGCCTATTACCCAAATAGTTCCATTATCTTTTAAAATTCTTTTGCATTCAGCTAACCAAGACTTACAAAATTCATCGTAATGTTTG
>CACPBH010000017.1 GCA_902632145.1 uncultured Pelagibacteraceae bacterium
AATACTACAACTGTAAGTAGTATTATAAAAGGAATAATAAAAGAGATTAAAATTTCCATTCGTTCACTTTACTAAATAAAAAATTTCTAAAGGCTACAAGTCTTGCATTATTTTTTAATGATGCTGGGTATACAAAATGAGTTTCTGTTGGCTTCCCAGGATCGTTTGGTAAAACTTTTGTAATTCCACTAATGTTGTATGTAATATAATCTGGTAAAGCAGCTAAACCAACTCCACTTTGAACTGCAAGTAATAACCCGTAAACGCTGTTCACTTTCATTAAAGATTTCCTTTTTTTTCCATCTTTTGCTCCAACTTTTAAAACCCAGTCAGGATTATAAACAGGTGATGGTGCGCCTTTACCATAAGTGATAAACTTATGCTTATCTAAATCTTTTAATGTTTTTGGATAACCGTTTTTTTCCAAATATTCATTAGAACCATAAATATGGTAATTGAAGTCAACGAATTTTTTTTGAATTAAATTTAATTGTTTAGGTCTTCTCATTCTGATTGCTACGTCAGCTTCACGGGTTGCTAGATCAAGTTCTCTATCATCAAATATCAATTCTATTTCGATACCAGGATTGAGGTCCATAAATTCTTTTATTCTTGGAGTTAACCAAGTAGTTCCAAAACTCACGACAGTGGTAACAATTAATTTTCCGTTTAATTTATCTTTTTGACCACTAAGATTAGACTCAACATCTTTCAATTTTGAAATAATTTCATGAGCTGATTTAAAAAGATATTCGCCGTTTTCAGTGAGAACTAAACCTCTAGCATGACGTTCAAATAATTGGACTTTTAAATCGTTCTCTAAACCTTGAATTTGGCGGCTTATTGCTGATTGGCTTAAATTAAGGATTGTGGAAGCTTTTGTAAAACTCGAGGCCTCAGCTACAGTATGAAAGATCTTTAGTTTATCCCAATCCATATCTTTATCTGATTATAGTTTATTTATTTGGATTTACTATAGCTCTACCAAAGAACTCACCTTTTAAAAGCTTTGGATAAGTATCTAAAAGATCAGTAAAAGATAGCTCTTTTGTAAATGATTGAACTTTTGAGAAATCAATTAATTTAGCTGCTTCATTCCAAATAAATACTCTTCTTTTTATAGAAGATCCTGACGAATCAATTCCCCACAGTTTTACTCCTCTAATTATAAAAGGCATGACAGTAGTATTTATTTTTATTCCTCCAGCATTTCCGCAAGCAGCAACAATCCCACCAGGTTTTGTTTGTGCAAATATTTTTGTTAAAGCGGCACCTCCTACAGTGTCAACAACACCATCCCAAATTCCTTTTTCGAGAAGTTTACTTTCTCCCTCAAATTCTTTTCTATTAATTATGTTCTTTGCGCCTAGATTTTTGAGGTAGTCATTTTTATCATTTTTACCAGTAACTGCGTGAACATCGTATCCCATTTTGGATAAAATCATCACAGCAATACTTCCTACTCCTCCTGTAGCGCCTGTAACTAAAACATCCTTTACTTTTTCACCTAATAATAACTCCTCTTTTGCTCTTACTGCAGCAGCACATAACAAGGCTGTAAATCCTGCAGTACCCAACATCATAGATTTATGAGAATCTAAATCTTTTGGCATTTTAATTAAAAAATTAGCGTCAACTTTAGCGTATTGGGCAAAACCGCCAAAGAAAGCTTCTCCTACCCTAAATCCGGTCAAAATTACTTTATCATCTTTTTTAAATTTATTATCTTCACTTTCAACTACGGTGCCTGAAAAATCTATACCTGGGACGAAAGGAAATTTTCTTACAATCTTACCTCCATTATTTAAAATTAATGCGTCTTTATAATTAAGACTTGAATAATCTATTTTGACTAAAACGTTTCCGTCTTTAAGATGACTTGTGTCGATTTCTTTAATTTCTCTTGTGAATTTTTCGTTTTGATTGTCTATTACTACAGCTTTAAATTTTTGAGACATTTATTTTTTAATATATCTTAGATATCTATTTTGAATACCTAAGTCTTCTCTGAAAGAACCTAAAAAATAGTTAGTAACTGTTGTCGCTCTCTCCTTTTTGACACCTCTCATGGTCATACATTGATGAGCAGCATCAATGGTAACTGCTACTCCTTTGGCGTCTAATGAATTCATTAGAGTTTTAGCGATCTGCATTGTAAGTCTTTCTTGAGTTTGAAGCCTTTTGGAAAATATTTCTACCGTTCTCGCTAATTTACTTAAACCCACAACCTTTTGGTTAGGAATATAAGCTACATGCGCTACTCCAATTATAGGTGCCATGTGATGCTCACAATGACTTTCAAGTGTGATGTTTTTTTCCACTACCATATCGTCATATCCCTCCACGTCTCCAAACGTTTTGGATAAATCAGCTTCAGCATCTTGATGATAACCTTTAAAATATTCCTTAAATGCTTTAATAACTCTTTTTGGTGTCTCAACAAGACCTTCTCTGTTTGGATCTTCTCCTATCCATTTAAGAATTGTTTTAAATGCCTCCTCTGCCTGTTTATCCGAAACCTCGGGCTTTTTTGAGGATGTTTTATCTGCGTCTTTAACTAACTTCATTGTTTCAAGGTTTTATAGGACATATTTGATTAATGCAAATTGCTATTTTGTCTTTTTTTCATTATTTTACCTTCATGTTCAAAAAGAGAGAAAGCGTATTTGAGGTAGAAGAAGGAAAATTTCTATCTCCTAAATTTGATAAAGATGGACTTATTCCGGTAACCACCACTGACAGTGGCTCTGGTGAATTATTGATGCATGGTTATATGAATGAGACAGCTTTAAAAAAAACAATTGAAACCAAAGAAGCTCATTATTGGAGTAGATCGAGAGAAGATATATGGCACAAAGGAAAAACAAGCGGTTTTGTGCAAAAAGTTATTGATTTAAGAATAGATGATGATCAGGATGCATTGTGGATGTCAGTAGATATAGGAAACGGAGCAAGCTGTCATGTAGGATATAAATCATGCTTTTACAGATCAATACCTTTAGGGAAAATTGAAAATTCTGAAGAAATTAAATTAGAATTCAAAGAAAAAGAAAAAAAATTTGATCCTGAAAAAGTTTATAAAGGTCAACCTAATCCAACTAAGCTATAATTATGAAAGTAATAAGCCCTTTTGGCCCAAAAATAGCTAAATTAAAATTTTCAAATAAATTAATAAAAAAAATTAATAATGAAGTAGATCAAATTTTAAATAAAAAGAGCTTATTAAAAAAACTAGATTATTCAAAAAAGTTAGTCGGACAGGTAAAACAGGAATTTCAATTACCGAAATCTTTTGTAAAAAAAAATTTAGAAAAAGTAATTTCTAATAAAGTAAAAAAATATATTTTTAAAACTATTGGAAAAAAAGTAAAAAAAGTTTCAATAAAAAATTTTTGGATAGTAAGACAATTTAATAATGAATATAACCCAATACATTACCATGATGGACACATATCTGGTGTGGGTTACTTAAAAATTCCAAAATTTGTTTCTAAGGGCTATAAAAAATCAAAAATTGATGGCACAATCGATTTTATAAATGGAAATAAGATGTTTTTAAGCGACAGTATTTACAATCATCAACCAAAAGAGGGGGATGTAATTCTTTTTCCACATTATTTGATGCATACAGCATATCCATTTAAATCAAATGGAGAAAGAAGATCTTTTTCATTTAATCTAGAAATAGATAAAAAAATTGCTAATGTTTTTTCAAAATGAGTAATGAATTTCAAAAAAATGTTTTTGGCGAACCTTTAGAACCTTGCTCTAATGATCCATTAACAGGTTGGTTTAGGGATGGATGTTGTAATACAGATAAAAATGATAGAGGCGTTCACACAGTTTGTGCAAAAGTGACAGATAAATTTTTACTTTGGTCAAAGAAAGTAGGTAATGATTTAATTACGCCTCATCCTGAATTTGGATTTCCAGGTTTGAAAGAGGGTGACTGCTGGTGTGTGTGTGCGACTTGGTACGCTAGAGCTATCGAAGAAGATGCAGCCTGCTCAGTTTATTTGAAAAAGACAAATATTAAGACATTAGAACTTATACCAATTGAAAAATTAAAAAAGTTTGCAGTAGATTTATCTTAGTAAACTTTTGAGCCTTTAGTTTTAATAATTAACTCAAGTTCACCATATTCTTTACAATTACAACTCTTTAGAACTTCTAGTCTCTCGTTAGCTTTATCTATTCTATTAGTTTGCACATAAAGTTCACCTAAATATTCATTAATACCATTGTGATTTGGTTTTAAACTTAACCCTTCTAAATAAAATTTTTCGGCTTTTTCAAAGTTTCCAGTTTTTCTTGTTGTGAAACCCATGTAGTTAAGAATATCAGGATTTTTTTTGTCTGATTTATATGCTTTTTCTAATTTATTAAAAGCTTGTGAGTACAATTTTTTAGCTTTGTCTGTCTTATCTTTTTTCTCTAATTTTCCAGCTCTTTTAACTAATTTTACTGCATCTTCGTATAAAGATTCTTTATCAGAAGATGATCCACTACTGCTATCGCTTCCCGCAGCCATTAAACTTGAGCTTAACAAAAGAGTAAAAACTATTATTAATAAATTTTTCATAATCACTATTTAGTTGTTTTTTTGAAGATTGTCATGCGACAGATGATCTTCCTCCGTCAACACCTAGTATTTGGCCAGTTATCCAAGAACTTTCGTCTGTTAGGAGAAACTTTGCTACAGAAGCTGAGTCTCCACCCTCACCTATTCTTTTCATTGGGTGCATTTTGGCAATACCCTCGGCAACTTTTTCATTTTTAAGTAAAAAATTTGAAATTTTAGAATTTGTTAAACTAGGTGCTATACAATTAACCCTCACATTTGGAGCGAACTCAGCTGCTAAAGCTAGAGTCAAACCCTCTATGGCACCTTTTGCTGATGAAACTATTGCATGGTTCGGAAAGCCTTGTTTCACTGCTACTGTTGAAAATAAAACAACTGAACCTTTATTTTTTTTTAAGTTATCTGCTAAAGTTTTAATTACTTCAGTTGCAGAAATAAGATTTAAATTGAATGATTGCATAAAGTCACTTTTTTTTGTTAACTTTAATGGTTTTAAATCAATTGATCCCACACAAAAAGCTAAGCCGTTAATAGGTTCATCTTTCAAATCATTTAGTATTTTTTCAGAAAAGTTTTCCTCTAAGACATCGCAAACTGTAAATGTAGAGTTTAAGTTTTTTGCTAACTCCGATAAACTATTCTCATCTCTTCCAACCAAGTGCACCTGTTCACCGCTGTCAACTAATTTTTTTGCTAAAGAAGAACCAATTGATCCAGTTGCTCCTAAAATTACTTTTTTCATAATTAAAAATAACATTATTAAAGGTTATTTACATGCAAATAATGACGCGTGTAATATCTAAATAAAATATGTATTTTATTACTTATGAAGCTTTTTATAATTTTAGGAAATCAACTTTTTAACCCAAAATATCTCTCTGATTATAAAGATCATACTTTTTTTATGGCAGAAGACTATGGTCTATGCACCTTTGAAAAACATCACAAACTGAAAATACTACTATTTTTATCTTCAATGAGATCATTTAAAGATGAGCTTAAATCAAAAAATTTTAATTTAATATATAAAGATGTAAATAAAGATTTTAAATTATCCTACGAAAAAAAATTAGAAAAGACTATTAAAGAAAAAAAGATAAGAGAAATTACTTTTTTTGAAATTGAGGATAAATTTTTTGAAAAAAGAATATTGAATTTAGGAAAAAAAAATTCACTTAAGATAAACCAAGTTAGATCTCCAATGTTTTTAATGGAGAGGCAGGAATTTAAAGATTACCTTTCTAAAAATAAACGACCTTTCATGGCAAATTTTTATAAAATTGTAAGAACAAAAATGAATTTATTGATGAATAAGAATGGAACTCCAAAAGGAAATAAATGGAGTTTCGATGAAGAAAATAGAAAAAAACTTCCTAATACTATTAAAGTTCCTGTTATTTCTAAAGTAAAAGAGACAAAGGAAACTACTTCTCTTAAAAAATTTATAAATTCTAATTTTAAAGATCATCCAGGAAATACTGATAAATTTTGGTTTCCAACAACACGAAAAGACGCAAATAAGTGGCTTGATGAGTTTTTGAAAGAGAGAATAAAGCTTTTTGGTGATTATGAGGATGCAGTAACAGATAAATCAAATACTGTTTTCCATAGCGCGTTAAGTCCACTTATAAACTTAGGTTTAATAGCACCAGAGGAGATAATAGAGAAGTTAAGAAAGATAGAAAATAAAGTTCCTATGAATTCCTTAGAAGGTTATATTAGACAGATTATAGGTTGGAGAGAGTTTATGAGAGGAATTTACCAAAACTATGATCAACGATTAGATAATACTAATTTTTTTAATCATAAAAGAAAAATGAAAAAATCCTGGTACGATGGAAATACTGGTTTAGATCCGTTAGATCATGCAATCAATAATGCTAAAAACTACGGCTGGTCGCATCATATTGAAAGACTAATGATATTAGCAAACATAATGAATCTTTGTGAGATAAATCCTAAACAAGTTTACAAATGGTTTATGGAAATGTTCGTAGATTCGTCTGACTGGGTTATGGCGCCAAATGTTTATGGAATGGGATTATTTAGTGACGGTGGAATATTTGCAACTAAACCTTATATTTGTGGCTCTAGTTATTTTCTTAAAATGATGCATTTTAAAAAAGGTCCTTGGTGTGATGTAATGGACGGATTATATTGGAAATTTATAGATAGACATAAAAAATTCTTTTTAAAAAATCCACGTCTTGCAATGATGGTTAGAGTTTCTGAAAAAATGAATAAAGAGAGAAAAATAAGAATTTTTAAAGCTGCCAATAATTTTATAAAAGAAAATACTAATGGTTAAAGTTTTTTTTAACAATTCATGTAACATTTGTAGAGCTGAAATCAATCATTACAAAAAACATAGTGATAACAGCGTAGAATGGATAGATGTAACTGATAATGAAGAAGCTCAGAAAGTTACCTCAAAATCATATAAAGAACTTTTAAGAAGAATGCATGTTATACAAGACGGTAAAGTAATTGATGGAGCAGAGTCTTTTTTAATAATTTGGAAAAATGTTCCTAAATATAATTTTTTATATCAAATATTTAAAATTAAACCTCTATTTTTCATTTTAAATATTTTCTATGAGATTGCAGCTTATTTTCTATTTATAAAAAATAAACACCTT
>CACPBH010000018.1 GCA_902632145.1 uncultured Pelagibacteraceae bacterium
AACAAATTTCCCATTAAAAAATTTGGCGCACTTGCTGAACATTTGTTAGAAAAAGGCGTAGTCAAAAAATTCTATATCCCAAAAGAATGCTCTTTTGAAACTCTAAAAACATCTCACTCTATAGAATATATTAATCATATAAAGAATAAAACTTTGGATCTCAAAGCTCAAAAGAAAATAGGATTTCCAATTAATGACAGCGTAGTAAAAAGATCTTTTGTTGCCACTGGAGGAACAGTTTTAGCAAGTAAATTAGCCTTGGACTCAAAACTTGCATGTAACACTGCTGGAGGTAGCCACCACGCTACCTTTGAATCTGGAGCAGGTTATTGTGTTTTTAATGATGTGGCAGTTGCAGCTAATTATCTTAAAAATAAAGGTTACGCTAAAAAAATTCTCATAATTGATTTAGATGTTCATCAGGGTAATGGAAATTCAGAAATATTTAAAAATGATAAAGACGTAATAACGTTTAGTATGCATTGCGCCTCTAATTATCCAGCAAAAAAATCTAAAAGCGATATTGATATTGAGCTTAAAGATCAAATGGAGGATGAGGAATATTTAAATATTCTTCATAAAAATTTAAAAGAACTAAACAAAAATAAGTATGATTTTGTATTTTACGTTGCAGGAGTTGATATTCATTTTGAGGATCGATTAGGCAAACTTAAAATTACTGATGAAGGAATTAATAAAAGAGATCAAATGGTAATCGAAAATTTTTATTCTAGGAATATCCCTTTATGCGGTGTTTTAGGAGGGGGGTATAATAAAAGTTTTGAAAAACTTATTGAGCTTCACTCAATGTTACACAAAAATTGTGCAAAAATTATTTGATATTTAAATTTTTACTCGTTAATAACTTGCTTCTATCTTTATTCATACTAAACCCAGCAAAGTATATTGTATGGGATGGAAATTGATATCCTTCAGGATAATTGCTACCACCATATTCAGGGTGTGAATACGAACCATATTTGATATCAACATAATCGTGGGAAGCTGTTTTAAATCCTGATCTATTAACTTTTAATTCATCATTAATATAAACTTTGATAAAACCATCATATTGTTTTGAATATCTAATATTAAACTCAACTTTGTGCCATTTACCTTTTAGATTTTTTTCATCAATAACATGATTGCCTTCAATAGAAAGTTTTCCGTTGTAAATAGAAGCAGAAAATTGAGGCGCATAACCGCCTACAGTTTGACCGCCTTTGCGATTAACACTATAAAATTGTGTTATGTAAGGTTGTAAAAGTTTGTCTTTAAAATTATCAGGTGTGTTAGGTACATAGAAATAATAACCTACCCATATTTCTTTTGCTTTCTTACCTATTCTTAAATCTCCACTTGAAGCAACTTCAAGTCTTAATCTATTACTATTACAATCAGTAGTTCCAGTTCCTATTTTAACTTTATTTTCTCTCCAGAAATGACCTGCTGTTCCACAATCACCTTTTCTAGGACTAAAGTTTTCGATTAATTTTAAAGGTGAGGTGCCTGTCGGGTCCTTGATTATAGTATAATTATGTTTACGTAATTCCTTTTTTTGATAATTAGCTATATGAACCTTGTCAATCTTACCTCTTTTTAAATAGTTTGGATCTTTAGATATAACATCTGCGAATACAACACCGATCATAAAAAAAGTTGCATGAATATAAAATATAATCAGTTTTTTCATTGTTAAATTTTTTAAGTTTTAAGTTGTGGCAAATTTTCATAAAACTTTAAAGCTTCAGGATTTGCAATCGCTTCTTTATTATTGATCTTTTCTCCATTTACTACCTGTCTTACAGCTAATTCCACAATCTTTCCGCTTTTAGTTCTTGGAATCTCTGGGACTTTAATGATAATTGAAGGAACATGTTTAGGGGAACAATTTTTTCTAATTTTAGATTTGATTAATTTAATTTTTTCATCGTTTAATTCCTCATCATTTCTTGTTGTTACAAACAGAATTACCCTCACATCATCATTATAATCTTGTCCAATAACTAAGCCTTCTGTAATAAAATCAATGTCTTCAACTTGCTGATAAATTTCTGCTGTTCCTATTCTTACACCACCAGGATTAAGAGTGGCATCAGACCTACCGCGCATGATAAATCCATTATTAATAGTTCGCTCAATAAAATCACCGTGATGCCAAATATTTTCAAATCTATTGAAATAAGCCTTATGATATTTTTGTCCGTCATCATCACCCCAAAACTTAACAGGCATGGATGGAAAAGGTTTTTTAACTACTAGCTCCCCCTTCTCACCATCTTTCACACTTTTTCCCTCATCGGTAAAAACATCCACATCAATACCTAGGCTTTGGCCTTGAATTTCTCCCATGTATACATTTGAGTAGAGGTTTCCTAGAACCAAACAACCAACTAAATCTGTTCCTCCAGCAATAGATGCAAGATGAACATCTTTCTTTATATTTTCGTATATGTACTTAAAACTTTCCTCGGCCAATGGAGAGCCTGTTGATGCTATTATTTTTATTGAACTTAAATCTAAGTTTTTGCTGTTATATTTTTCATTCTTTAAATGATCGATGTATTTAGCACTTACTCCAAAAAGATTAATTTTCTTGTTTTGACAATGCTCTAAGAGAATATCTATTTTTGGATAAACAGGCGCCCCATCAAATAAAAATATAGATGAGCCTGTGGCTAATCCTCCAACTAACCAATTCCACATCATCCAGCCTGTAGTAGTATAGTAAAATAATTTTTCATCATCCCTGACATCACAATGAAGCATGAATTCTTTATTATGTTCTATTAAAACATTACCAGCTCCATGTGTTATACATTTGGGTTTTCCGGTTGTCCCGCTTGAAAATAGAATATAAATAGGATGATTAAACTCAAACCGTTCAAAACTTTCATCTGGCTCTGATTGATCTAAAACTTCATCAAAGTTTATATATTTTTGTAGATTCATCTCTTCTTTTTTATTATACGCAAATACTAAAACTTTTTTTATTGAAGGAATTTTTTTTAAGATATCCTCAATTTTTTCAAGAATATTTATCTGCTTGCCATTGTAAAAATAGTGATCACTAGTAATCAAAATACTTGGTTCAATTTGTTTGAATCTATCTACAACTCCTTGCGTGCCAAAGTCTGGAGAACATGATGACCAAATAATTCCATTTTTTGCACAAGCTAAAAAACTTATAATAGACTCAATTTTATTAGGAACATAAGCTGCAACACGGTCTCCTTTTTTTAAACCTATAGATTTTAAGTAATTAGAAAACTTACAAACTTTATTGTAAAGTTGTTCCCAAGAAATCTCTTCTTCAAACCCTTTCTCTGATAAAAAACTTATTGCAGGAATTGATGACCTTTTTTTTAGAATATTTTCGGTATAATTTAATTTTGAGTCCGGAAAAAATTTAGTCTTATTAAATATTTTATTAAATTTAATTATTTCTTTTCCCTTATCTCCTATAATCTTTGAATAGTCCCAAAACTTTGACCAAAATTCTTCAGGATGATCTATCGACCATTTCCACAAAGTTTTAAAATTGTAATTCGATTTAAGATTTATAAATTTTGAGAAATCTTCAAGAAGAGACTCTTCTTTCCTTTTACTAGAGGGTTCCCACAAAAATTTTTGCATAAAAGCTAGCTTAGCTTTTATTTTTTTATCTTAATAGATATTTTTTAAGAATAATTTTCTGAACTAAAACTGCCCTATTTGTTTTAATCTCTCTTTTTTTAAATAAAAAATTTATTAACCAACGCATGTCACATAAAAATAAAACTAATTGACGAAAAAAAGCAGAAAATGTGACGAAAATTGATCTTATCCGACTATTTGCCCTATTCTTTAATGTTTATTAATTATTTATTTTTTAATATGTTGCACCCAGTTTATAATAGCTAATTATGGCTCAGAATATTTCAGTTCCAGATATAGGTGATTTTAAAGACGTTGAGGTAATAGAAATTTTAGTAAAACCTGGTGATCAAATAAATAAAAATGATCCAATAGTTACAATAGAGAGTGATAAATCAAGCGTAGAAATTCCATCTCCATCTGCAGGCCAAATAAAAGATTTAAAAGTAAAAATTGGAGATAAAGTATCAGAAGGAAGTTTATTGGCTACTATTGAAAATGGACAAGCTTCTACACCAAAACAAGAAGTTAAAAAAGAAGTTGTTAAAGAAGAGTTAGTTAAAGAAGCTCCAAAAACAAATGGTAACTTAAATCCTGTAAACAAGGTTAAAAAAGTATTTGCAGAGCCAGCTTCGAAAGATGATATTGACCCAATCGAAACGAACGAATGGATAGAGTCATTAAATTCTGTGATTGAGTCTGATGGAGCGCCAAGAGCAAGTTATTTATTAAATAAGGTAATCGATCAAGCTTATAAATCTGGTTTAGTTTTACCTGATACTAGAACAACTCCATACATAAATACTATCCCGCCAGAAGCAGAAGCTAAATCTCCAGGTGACCAAAATATTGAAAAAAAATTAAGAGCGATCATTAGATGGAATGCTGCTGCCATGGTCGTTAAGGCAAATAAGAAAAGTTCTGAACTAGGTGGGCACATAGGAACTTTTGCATCAGCTGCAACTTTATATGACGTTGGTATGAATCATTTTTGGAGAGCAAAAAATAATAAATTTGGTGGAGATTTAATTTATTTTCAAGGTCACTCAGCTCCAGGTATGTACGCAAGAGCTTTTTTAGAGGGAAGACTCTCTGCAAAACAGTTAGACGGGTTTAGACAGGAAGTTGGTAAAGATGGACTTTCCTCTTATCCTCACCCATGGTTGATGCCTGACTTTTGGCAATTTCCAACTGTTTCGATGGGTCTTGGTCCTATCATGGCAATTTACCAAGCGCGGTTCTTAAAATATTTGATCAATAGAGGTTTAGTTAAAGACGAGGGTAGAAAAATTTGGGTATTCTTAGGAGATGGAGAAATGGATGAGCCAGAGTCAATGGGAGCTATTGGTTTAGCTGCAAGAGAAAAATTAGATAATTTAATATTTGTAATAAATTGTAATCTTCAAAGGCTAGATGGACCTGTTAGAGGTAATGGAAAAATTATTCAAGAACTTGAGGGTAGTTTTAGAGGAACCGGTTGGAATGTTATTAAAGTTATTTGGGGATCTTATTGGGATAAACTATTAATGAAAGATAAGTCTGGTCTACTAGTAAAAAGAATGAACGAATGTGTAGACGGAGAGTATCAAGCTTTTAAAGCTAAAGATGGTTTATATGTAAGGGAAAAATTCTTTGGAAAATATCCTGAATTAAAAGAAATGGTTTCTACAATGACAGATAAAGATATTTGGAGATTAAATAGAGGTGGTCACGATCCGCATAAAGTTTACGCAGCTTATCACTCAGCGATGCAGCATACTGGTTCTCCTACAGTCATTCTTGCAAAAACAATAAAAGGGTATGGTATGGGAAAATCTGGTGAGAGTATTAATACAACTCATCAACAAAAAAAATTAGATGAGGAGGATTTACTTTATTATAGAGATAGATTTGGTGTTCCTCTTACTGATAAGCAGGTGAAAAATATTGAGTATTACAAACCAAATGAAAACTCAGAAGAAATGAAATATTTGAAAGATCAAAGGATGAAGCTAGGTGGTTTTATTCCAGAAAGATCATCGTTTGCAAAACAAATAAAAGCTCCTCCTAAAGAAATTTTTGATAATTTTATGAAATCTACAGGGGATAAAGAAATGTCAACTACAATGGCATTAGTGAGAATGTTAACAGCTTTACTACGAGACAAAAATATATCACCAAGATTAGTTCCTATCATTCCAGATGAAGCAAGGACTTTTGGGATGGAAGGTTTTTTTCAAAAGATAGGTATATATGCTCACGAAGGCCAAAAGTATGAGCCCGTAGACTCAGAGCAGTTGAGCTCTTACAGAGAAGATAAAAGCGGCCAAGTTTTAGAAGAAGGTATAAACGAATCGGGGGCAATGTCCTCTTGGATCGCTGCAGGAACTTCTTACACTAATCATGATTTAGAGATGATACCAATTTATATTTTTTACTCTATGTTCGGTTTTCAAAGAGTGGGAGATTTGGCTTGGGCTGCGGGAGACTCTCAAGCAAGAGGTTTTTTAATTGGAGCTACTGCAGGTAGGACGACTTTAGCAGGTGAAGGTCTCCAACACCAAGATGGTCATAGTCATCTGTTAGCATCTAATATTCCTAATTGTATAAGTTATGATCCAACATTTGCCTACGAAATGGCCGTAATACTAAGAGACGGATTGAAAAGAATGCATGAAAAAAAAGAAAATATTTTCTACTACATTACTGCAATGAATGAAAATTATTCTCACCCCGAAAAGCCAAAGGGTTCAGATGATGGTATCTTGAAGGGAATGTACTTGTTTAAAGAAAATAATAACAAAAATAAAACTAAAGTACAGCTTTTGGGATCAGGGACAATTTTAAGAGAAATAATTGCTGCTGCAGAAATTTTATCAAAGGATTATGGTGTAGACTCAGATGTTTGGAGCGTGACTAGCTTTAATGAATTAAGAAAAGACGGTATGGAAACTGAAAGATGGAACTTATTAAATCCAAATGAAAAAAAGAAAAAATCATATGTTCAAAAATGTTTAGAAAAAACAGATGGACCAGTTATTGCAGCATCTGATTACACTAGATCGTTCTCTGATCAGATAAGACCTTACACGGAAAAACCTTTTTACTCTTTAGGTACAGATGGTTATGGAAGAAGTGATACTAGAAAAAATT
>CACPBH010000019.1 GCA_902632145.1 uncultured Pelagibacteraceae bacterium
CTAGAATTATCCCAAATACAGTTTCATAGTGACTCGCAGAACCATCATAGGCCTCAGATAAACAAAAACAATTTGCATCATTTTCTGTTAAAATATAATTATTAATTTTTTTCTTTAAATCTTTAATTAGGTTTTTTTTATTTAACCACTGTGAATTATGAGCATTTTTTATTAAACCAGTTGTTTTGTCAACTGCTCCTGGATGACAAATTCCAACATTATATTTTTCATTATCCTTATCAAGTTTTTTTACGATATTAGCTAATTCTATAATTGTACTTTCGTAGTTAGCAGGTGTTGGGATTCTATCTCTATTTATTTCTTTATTGTTGTTATCTAAAAGAACATATTCAATCTTAGTTGCACCTAAATCAATTCCTATTTGCATTAATTAGCCGAAGACCTATTCATTTCTTGAAGTTCAACTTCTAATTTATTAAGCTCTTCACCGCCTGCCATCATACTTAGTAATTTTTCTCTTGTGATATCTTTTTTTGCATAGGTACCTAAACTTTTTCCTCTATTTAAAACTGTGAAACTATTTCCAACAGGGTAAGCGTGATGAACGTTATGTGTTATTAAAATTACAGCTAAACCTTGTGAAGCAGCTTTAACTATATACTTTAAAACAACTGAAGCCTGGTGAACTCCTAGAGCAGAAGTTGGTTCATCCAAAACAAGAACTTTTGCTCCAAAATATATAGCCCTACTAATTGCTAAACATTGTCTCTCACCACCTGACATTGTACCCACCGCTTGAGATGGATCCCGAACATCGATACCTATCTGCCCCATTCTCTCAGCAGCTATCTTATTTGCTTTTTCTATATCAAATGTTCTGAAAAATGGTGGACCTTTCATGGGTTCTCTACCCATAAAAAAGTTTCTTGTTACACTCATTAAAGAGACTAAAGCTAGATCTTGATATACAGTAGCTATTCCCATATCTAATGCATCTTTTGGACTATCAAATATTGTTTTTTTTTCCTCAACAATTATTTCACCTTCATCAGGTCTGTGTACGCCAGCCAGTGTCTTAATCAAAGTTGATTTACCTGCACCATTATCACCTAGTAGGCACATGATTTCACCTTTTTTTAATTTCATAGTTACATCTTTCAGAGCTATAACTTTTCCAAAAAACTTACTTATATTGTTAAATTGAACTAAATAATCACTCATTATTTACTTTCTGTTACTTTTCTTCTTATGTAATTATTAAATATTACTGCAATCAACATCATTGCTCCTAAGAATACTTTAAACCAGTCAGTATCAACATCTGTGTAAAATATTCCCATTGATACAGTACCAAAAATTAAAGCTCCAAAAGCTGCACCTATAGCTGAACCGTATCCCCCAGTTAATAAACAGCCTCCAACAACTGCAGCTGCTATAGCTTCTAATTCTTTTAAAGTTCCACGCATTGTATCAGCTGAACCTGCGTCTAGTACTTGAATGGTAGCAAAAATAGTTGCTGCTACTGCGGTACCTATAAATAAACTTATCTTTACTCTTCCAACAGGAACGCCAACATTGTTAGCTCCATTTTTATCTCCTCCGGATGCAAATATCCAGTTCCCGTATCTTGTTTTCATTAATATCCAAGTTGTAATTATTGCCAAAGCTATGAACCATATTACTGATGGCGGTATGCCAGTAGCTAATGGAGTGCCATCAGTTCTTAAAGCAATTAGATTCATCGAACCTAACCAAGTAAAAACCCACTTAAATGTATCAGTTGCAAATATCCAAGCCAATGGGTCGCCCTCAATCAATACCCTCAATCCTGGAACCTGTGTTCGTCCGGTAATTAATCTTGTTAATGCTAAAGTTGCTCCTCTTAAAATAAAAAGCATTGCAAGAGTAACGATAAATGATGGTAGACCTGTTTTTACAACTAATATTCCATTAAAATATCCTACAAGAACTGCCATTGAAAATGCAAAAATTATGCTCATCCATAATGGCCATCCCCAATAAATTGCTGGGATAGCTATACATATACCTGCAAATCCTATCATGGATCCAATAGATAGATCGAATTCCCCGCCAATCATTAACATTGCAGCGGCAATGGCTATAATTCCAAGATTAGCTGAAACATCTAAGAAATTTAATACTCCATAAGCACTGAACATCCCAGTGTCTCCAGCAACGATGCCAAAAAATATGAAAACTAGTATAGCCCCACCAAGAGCTCCAAGCTCTGGCCTATTTAATAATAATCTTAATTTAGAAACTTTTTTGAGTCTTTCATCCTGATTGAAATCAGTTTTTGTTTCAATACTTTTAGACTTTGTAGACATATAAAAAAAACTTAAAAAAAAAGGCCTAGTGAATAATCACTAGGCCTTTTCAATATTTTTCTTATCTATAACCTTGAGCAGCCCATTTTATTACGTCCTTTGCATTATTAGGAGTAACAAAACCAGGTCCTGTCATAACAACACCAGCTGGCATTGTTCCATATCTCATATATTGAGAAAAGATAGCTATAGGTAAATAACCTTGTAGATACTGTTGTTGGTCAATTAAGAACTCAACTTTTCCAGCAGCAGCAGCTTTTAGCATACCTGGCGACATATCGAATGTACCAAGTTTAACGCTTCCAACTTTACCAGCAGACTCTAATGCTTTTAGAGCAGCTTCTCCCGCAAGACCAGCCCCTAAAGTAAGAATAGTGTCATATCCACCACCTAATTTAGCAGCTACAGCTTTTTGAATTTCAGTCGGGTCATTTGATGTACCTAATATGTCTACAGATCCACCAAAGCCTTTTTTGAAACCAGCACATCTTCTATCTAAAGCGACGTTACCTACTTCGTGGTTAACACATAGTGCTTTTTTACCACCAGCAGCTTTCATTTTTTGTCCGCCACCTACGCCAGCTTCAAACTCTGTTTGACCTACATGAGCACTAATTCCTAGTTTCATATAGTCGTCTGAACCTGAATTCATAGAGATTACTGGGATACCTGCAGATATTGCAGCTTTAACAGACTTGCCTAAAGCGGCAGCATCTGGAAGAGTTATTACAATACCTTTTGGTTTTTGAGAAACAGCGTTGTCAATAAGTTTTGCCATCTCTACCATGTCGAATGTTGCTGGAGCAGTGTATTTGCAAGATACTTTCATATCTTTACAAGCTTTATCAACTCCATTTTTTGCAACAGACCAGAAAGGGTCATTTGCTTGTCCATGAGACACAACAATAATATCTACTGCTAGAGCAGCTACTGACATCATTGCCCAACTCATTAGAGCAGCAATCGTTAAGTATACTTTTTTCATGATTATTTCCCTCATTTGTTTGTTAAATTTGCGCAATTAAAACAAAAAATTTGTTAAAATACAAAAGGAAAAAAAATACATACAACTAGAGGTAGTTAAAATTACTTTAATTTTACTACCTTTTTTTGCTTCAGAGATTGATATGCAGCATTAGCAATTTTTAAAGCTAAATAACCATCTTTGAAAGTTGATCTAGGTTTTATTCTATTTTTATGAAGAGAAATTAGTTCATTCAATTGCAAATTATAAGCTTCTTTGTATCGTTCAATAAAAAAATTTAAAAAGGGTTTTTGTGAATGGGATTGATTTGAATTAAATATCTCTGTGGCCGTGCTCTTTTGATTACCTGATAAAAGCATTCCTTTTTTTCCAAATAACTCTACCCTTTGATCGTATCCAAAAGAACAATGTCTAGAATTTGTGATTACACATATAACACCTTTTTTCGATTTCATAGTAACAGTAGCTAATTCATGATCTTTAATTTTTTTATATAAATTTTCAAATGAACTTGCAGATGAACTTATTTCAGAAATTTCATCATTATTTAAATAATATCTACATAAATCAAAATCATGAATCATCATGTCTCTGAAAATACCCCCAGAAGATCTAAGATAAGTCTTTGAAGGAGGTGCTGGATCTCTACTTGTGATTATTATTTTTTCCAATCTTCCTATTTTACCTTTTTCTAAATCTTTTTTAATTGAGTGGTGGGCAGGATCGAATCTCCGATTAAACCCCATCTGTATTTTCGAATTATTTTTCTTAACTTTTTTGAAAGTTTTAACAATTTTATTTATATTTAAGTCTAAAGGTTTTTCACAAAAAATAGTTTTATTATATTTGATGCCTTCTTCGATAAATCTAATATGAGTGTTTGTAGGGCTAGAAATAAAAATAATATCTACTTTTTCGTCTGAAAATATTTTTTTATAATCTTTTTCAATTTTACAATTGTAAAGATTTTTAGCTTTTTTTCTAAGTTTATCAATTTTTTCGTATACATATAGGAGATTAAGAGTTTTATTGTGATATATATTTTGAGCATGCATTTGCCCAATTCTACCAAAACCCAAAAGTGCTACATTGATCATAAATTCTTTTGTAAGTTAATTATTTATAATATAAAATATTATTACTTTCTTAAAACTATGTCGATAAGATTAGGAATAGCACCTATTGCATGGAGTAATGATGATATGCCTGAATTAGGTGGAAAAACTCCATTGGAACAGTGTTTAAAAGAAGCAAGTATGGCAGGTTTTACTGGAATTGAATCTGGCGGAAAATTTCCAATGAATTCGAAAGAACTTATTCCTAAACTTCAAAGAGAAAACCTTAAATTATGTTCAGGTTGGTATGGAGCTCAATTATTAAAAAGATCACCTAAAGAAGAATTTAAACTTATGCAAAAACAACTCAAATTATTCAAAGATTGTAAAGCACCTTGCATGGTTTTTGCTGAGGTTACAGACTCCATCCAAGGAGATCCTATAACACCGTTATCAAAAAGGCCTAAATTAGATAAAGATGATTGGAATAGATTTATTTATTCAATAAATGAAATTAGTAAAATGATGATAGATGAAAATATGCCATTAGCTTATCATCATCACATGGGAACTATAATAGAAACTGAGGAAGATACTTCTAGACTTATTGAAAATACAAAGGATACAGTTAAATTATTAGTAGATACTGGTCATATGTTGTTTGCTCAAGGAGATTCTATTAAATTAGTTGAAAATTTTTATGAACGAATAATTCACGTTCATTGCAAAGACATTAGAAAAGATATATTAGAAAAATCACTGAGAAATGATGCAACATTTAGACAAGCATTTTTAGATGGAGCATTTACTGTGCCAGGTGATGGATGTATTGACTACATTCCTTTCTTAGATGCTTTGAGGAAAAAAAATTATTCAGGATGGCTTGTGGTAGAAGCAGAACAAGACCCTGCAAAAGCTAATCCATTTGAATATGCAAAAATTGGTTTCAATTATTTAAGTAAAACTGCAAAACAATGTGGTTTTGAAATTATTAATTAACGGTATACAGAGACTAATTCATTATTACCCGCAGCTACGCAAGGTGACTTTATACAAGTACCAACTACCCATTCTGAGCCTGCCTCTGACTCAAAGTTATTTGAAGACACAAAAATTATACCTTTATCTGTAGATTGACCCGCTTTACCTTCGGCCTGAATTCTGGGATCTTGAGAGGTTTGTATTAACGGTTTATTAATTGAATATGGGTTTTTTAGATTAATATTATTTAACACATAATTTACAATTTTATCTGAACTCCAAACAGAATTGCATTTTTCACCCCAAGACGTTGAGCCCTCTTCATTTGAGCTGCAACTATTTACCTCATCATTAATGAAATCAACCACAGACTTATGATTTGATTTT
>CACPBH010000020.1 GCA_902632145.1 uncultured Pelagibacteraceae bacterium
TAAAGCATATTTTTCATTTATTCTTGAGTTAGCTATAGATTTTATAACCTTTTTAAGTTCTTTTTCTTTATTATCATAAAGAAAATATGGGAGAGCAGCACAATACGTTGCTGAACTTCTTCGTAAGACTCTCTTTGTTGGCTTAAAACATATTTTTCAAGGGACTTTATCTCATCTGCTTCCCTTCTCCTAAATAGATCTATTTTTTTCTCTAGTTTAATTTGCTCTAAAAATTGCCTTTGTTTCTCTGCTCTTTCTTTTCTAAGTTCAGCCTGTTCTAACTTTATAAATCTTTGTAAATCTAGTTTTCTTTCTTTTTCAAGCTTGTGTTCTTCTTTAAGCTCATTTCTTTTTGCCTCTAAAGCTAATTTTTCCTGATTTAATAATCTTTTTTGAGCATCTCTTTTTTCTTGCTCCATGAGCTTTAGTTTAATTTTCTTTTGTTTTTCTCTCTCCTCTAGAATAATTTTTCTAATTCCCGAAACTTTATTTGAGATACCTGTGAAGAACGCTTGTAAAGTTTGGTCCAAATTTATATTAAATCTAAATATAGATTTAACTTTATCATTAAGTCTTAATAGGCCTGAAACTATAGCTCTTGTTTTTTGAGTGTTTTTATCTGGTTTCTTTAATTTAAAATTTTTCTTAAATTTAACTTTTGTATATCTTCTTGTTTTTTTCTTTACTTGTCTTTTCGATTTTTTAATTTTTCGAATCTTTTTATTTTTTATTTTTTTTGTTTTTTTTCTTAATCTCCTAATAAAGGATTTTTTTTGCTTTTTTTTCTTTACCTTTAAAGGTTTTTTTTTTTTCTTTTCATAGTGGCTATTTATTAAATAGCACTTTTTATGAATATATATAGTCTCTTGTGGGTTGGGCTGATTGAAAATTCTTGACAATTTGTAATTGAAAAACAACTAGATCTCTATATCTAAACGCTGCTGCACAACTTGCCATATAAAATTCCCACATTTTTACAAATTTTTCATCAAATAAATCTTTCACCTCTTTTTTTCTTTCTAAAAATCGCTCTAACCAACTTTCTAATGTTTTATCGTAATGTCTAATTAACGTTTCTGTGTCTGCAACAATTAAACCAGTTTTTTCAATCGGATTTATTATTTGACTGAAAGAAGGGCAAATACCTCCTGGAAATATGTACTTTTGTATAAATTTATTGGGTGCTGTTGGTTTATCTACTACTCCTATAGTGTGCAATAAGAAAATCCCGTCATCTTTCAGAAGTTTATTCATGGATTTAAAAAAGGTGTTATAAAATTTTCTACCTACGTGCTCAAACATTCCTACAGAAAAAATTCGATCATATTTCCCCTTTGCCTCTCTATAATCTATAAGTTCAAATTTTACTTGATTATCTAAATTAAGTTCTTTCGCTTTCCGTTTACAATATTCTATTTGATTTTTACTTAAAGAAATTCCAGTTACTTCACATCCCTTTTGTCTAGCTATTTCAAAAGCCATGCCACCCCAACCACAGCCTACTTCTAAAATTTTTTGTCCTTCTTTTATGTTTAATTTTTTTACAATATGATCTATTTTGTTTTGTTGAGCTTCCTCCAGAGTTTTAGTGTCATTTTTCCAATATGCGCAGGAATATAGTCTATGTTTTTTGTCTAAAAAAATATCGTAAAGTTTTTCACCTCTTGCTCCACCAATATCATAATGATGTTCAACATTTTTTCTTGATTTACCTGGTAAATTAAAATTCGTTATGGTTCTCCATGTTTGGTATATTTTTTTTGTAATTAGACTTGTTGATGAAATTTCACTGCGACCTAAATTTTTAATAAGTTCCATTAAAAAATCTTTCATCGATGAATTTTCTATTTGAATTTCATTTCTCATGTATGCTTCTGGGAATTCAAGTTCTGGATCTAACAATAATTTCCAATTTAAGTTGTCTTTAAGTAGTTTTACAGTAATTGGTTTTTTAGTTGTAGGGTTTCCGCAAATATACTTTTGACCTTTTGCATCTATTAAAATTATTCCTCCTTCTTTAAATATTTTCGAAAATATTCTAGCTAATAACATAATTTAAGCCGCTAAGTTTTTTTTGTTATTAAATTTAAGTTTATTTAATTTTTCAATAAGTTCTTTCTGTTTTTCCTCACTTAATAAAGTAAGTGGAGGTAATATATTCTTATAATTTTCATCTTTAATCGAATGATAGCTATGCAAAGCTGATATCAAATTATATTGATCAAATGTCTCTCTTACAGCTATTAATTGGTCATTTTTTGTCTGTGGAGTTTTATTTTCGAAATCATCAAACACTTTTCTGGCTAGAGAGTGAGTCACATTAGTTACTGCAGAAATACATCCTGCACAACCATGCTCTAAACCTTTTAAAAGTTTTGCTTCGCTTCCTGGAAAAACTAAAAAATTTTTAATTTTTAAGTTTTCATATAGATTATATGAACTGTCTTTTACAGCTACTACTTGTTTTGGAAATGATTTGACCAAATTAGTAACAGCTTCGACAGAAAATTTGTAATGAAATAATTTTTCAAAATTGTAAATTACTATCTTTACTTTGGGGCACTCTGAAATTATTCTTTTAAAAAAATTAAAAACACCTTGATCTGAGTTATTTCTATAATAAGCTGGAGCTCCGATTAATATCTCTTTATTAATTTCATATTCATTTGCATATTTTATTAATGAAATCGAATCTGAAAGACTATTAACACCTAAACCAATAAAAAATTGCTTTCTAAGTTTATGGGATGCTATTTTAGATATAAGTTCCTTTTTCGAGTCAACACTGCATAACTGAGCTTGTCCAGTAGACCCCATGAAAAAAACACCCGCGCAACCATTATTAATTAAATTTTCTCCATGTGAAATTGTAGCCTCAACGTTCAACGTTAAGTCTTTATTTAAAACACTTAAACTAGCTGCGTATACTCCTCGTTTTAACATCTTATTGTCCCAATTTATTGAAATAAAATATAATATAAATTTTAGAAATGAAAGTTCTGATTCTGATAAATAAAGTAGGCCTTGGAGACTGTATAATTCACATTAATTACATACATGAAATCTCAAAAAAATATGGAAAACCAGTTTCAATACTAGCTAAAGAAAATACTAGAGCAGAAGATCTGTTTGGGGATGATCCTCATATTGATGAAGTGATAACATTGGATCGTTTAAATGATAATTCAGGAAGCCATGATGGTTTAAGTGGATTTTTTAAATTAGCAAGAGATATTAAAGAGAAAAAATTTGATAAAGTATTCATCTTCAACAGTTCAATAAGATATTTTTTAATCTGTAAATTTGCCGGTATAGAAAAAATAGCTCAATATCCTTTATTGAAAAAAAAGGGACAACATGTAGTCAATACCGCAAAAATTTTTACCGAGAATGAACTTAATAAAATTGTATCAACACAACCAAAACTTTTAATTCGTGAGGACAAAGTTTTAAAAGCTAGAAAAGATATATCTCAAAGTCACAAAAATATCGTACTAGGAATTGCGGCATCTGGACAAACAAAACGTTGGGGAATTAAGAATTTTATAAAATTAATTGAAAAAATAAATGAAAAGTACCCATCCAAGTTTTATTTGGCTGCTGGAAAAAATGATCAACAATTAATAGATGAAATATTAAACTCAAATATAGGATCTAATTGTATTTCTTTAAATAATTTAAAGATAAATGAGATGATGCCTATAATAGCTAATTGCAATTTGTACTGTGGGAATGATACCGGTTTTATGCATATTAGCGCTGCTCTTAATTTAAAAACTGTAGCTTTATTTATGGATAGTCCAGCTCTTGCTTATGGGAAATATTCAAAAAATATTAATATAATAATTCCAGAAGGTGAAACTGAGGAGTCAACAACTCACGATACTCTAGGTGCTGATAAAATCTCTTTTGATAATGTTTATAATAAATGTATTGAGCTTTTATCTAACTAAAATCAGTTTTTATTATTTTCTCTTTAGCTTCATTTACTAACTGACTCAATCTAGAGCTATCCACGTTACGGTTCATGTCAGGATGGATTTTTTTTTGTAATTGGTTAGCAGCTTTTAACACTTCTTCTTTGCTCGCACCCTTTTTTAATCCTAGCAATTTATAAGCCTCTTCTGATGTAAGACTTGATGATCCTGGGGTTTGACCAAATTGCCCTTGTGAAAACCTCCCAGCATTATTTTTCATAAATTGAATCAATCTCCACAATTGATACATTTGCAGAGCAGTAAATCCTTTAATCTTTAGCCCAGATAACAATATCAGCCACATTGGAAGACTGAAGATGAATTTACCACCAATTGTAAATAGTACAGCTAAAATCAATGATATATAAATTGCAATTTTTTTTATGGTTGTAGCTATCTTTTTTGAACTAGCCCTAGCGAACCAATTTAGAAAAAGGTAGATTACGACGAAAATGATAATTCCCAACAAAAACAAATTCATATAATTTCCTAGTATGAGTATACCAAAACTTAAAAAAATAAAGACTAAGAAAAATTATCACGGAATTCCACTAGAAGATGATTATTCATGGGTTGATCAGCCAAATATTCTTGAGGTTTTAAAGGATCCAAAAAAGTTAAATACTCAGGTCAAGGATTACATAGAAGCTAACAACAAAATAACTGAAGACTACTTCTCAGATGTTAAAGAATTACAGAAAAATTTAT
>CACPBH010000021.1 GCA_902632145.1 uncultured Pelagibacteraceae bacterium
AATTCAATTTTAGTAAAGAATAATAGTCTTCACATTGATATTTTAATAAATTCTAACACCATGGTTGGAAAAATCGATAACGCGGCCATCTCGGACATAGTAATAGAATCTGCTCTATCAACGATTGTAGATAATGAAGACTCTGTAGCGGCTGTTGATGCTGAGGACAAAGTAAAATGCTATCGAAATTGGTTAGGTTTAATGAAAGGAGATCTATCTTCTACTTTTGAGAAAAATGGAAAAATGGTTGTAAGAAAACTTAACCAAGATAGAGAGTACGTCTCTAAAAATGGAGAAAAAATTAATCTTCATGGCAGAGCATTATTACTTAATAGGAATGTAGGACACTTAATGACCAACCCAGCGATACTTTTAAAAGATGGAGGGGAAATACCAGAGGGAATTTTGGATGCATTTGTATCTACATTATGTGCTTTACATGATTTCAAAAATAAACAAAATTCAAGAACAGGCTCAGTTTATATTGTTAAACCTAAAATGCATGGACCAGAAGAAGTAGCTTTCACAAATACTTTATTTGAAAAAGTTGAAGAGACACTGGGCATTAAAAAGTACTCCATTAAAGTCGGAATTATGGATGAGGAAAGAAGAACAACTGTAAATTTAAAAGAATGTATTAGACAAGTTAAAAATAGAATTGTTTTCATTAACACTGGCTTTTTGGATAGAACTGGGGATGAAATGCACACATCTTTTGAAGCAGGGCCAATGATATTCAAGGGAGAAATGAAAAAATCAACTTGGCTGAATACTTATGAAAATTGGAACGTGGACATAGGTTTAAAATGTGGTTTTTCAGGTAAAGCTCAAATTGGTAAGGGAATGTGGGCAATGCCAGATCAAATGGCAAATATGATGGAACAAAAAATTGGTCATCCAAAATCAGGTGCAAACTGTGCTTGGGTGCCATCTCCAACTGCAGCAACACTACATTCTCTTCACTACCATAAAGTTAATGTATTTGATGAACAAGATAAAATTAAATCAAGAGAGATAGCAAAAGTAGAAAATATTTTAGAAATTCCAAAAGCCGATAGACCTAATTGGTCAGTTGAGGATATTAATCGTGAGATTGAGAATAACGCACAAGGTATTTTAGGCTACGTAGTCAGGTGGGTTGATCAAGGAGTTGGTTGTTCGAAAGTTCCAGATATAAATAATGTAGGATTGATGGAGGATAGAGCAACACTTCGAATATCATCTCAACATATTGCAAATTGGCTTCATCATGGAATTTGCACTAAAGATCAAGTCATGAAAATAATGAAAAAGATGGCAAAGACAGTTGATGATCAAAACAAAAATGATCCTAAATATAAAAAAATGTCTGAAGATTTTGAAAAATCGATAGCATTTTCTGCTGCTTGCGATCTTGTTTTTAAAGGAAGAGTCCAACCGTCAGGATATACTGAACCATTATTGCATCAAAAAAGATTAGAAAAAAAATCTACAAATTAATCGGTTACTGGAACTCTATTTTTGAAAGCAGAAAAGAGAGTGCCATCATCAAGTTGTTCTATTTCACCGCCTACGGGCAAACCCTGGGCTAACTTGGTAATTTTAATTTTGTCACTCTTAATAATATCCTCAATATAATGTGCTGTTGTTTGGCCCTCAACAGTAGCACTTGTTGCAATTATTACCTCTTTTAAATTGTTTTTTTTAATTCTACTTACTAATGATTGAATAAGTAAGTTTTTTTGCTCGTAGTTTTCGTTTGAATTTAAAGTACCTCCAAGAATGTGGTAATGACCTTTATATATGTTAGCAGAGTCAATCACCCACATATCGGCTAAATTTTCTACTACACAAATCTTATCGTAAGAGTTATCTGAGGTGCATATACAAATTTTATCAATAATTTTTAAATTTCCACATTCAGTACAACGAACTACTTTCTTATAAACTTCAGCTAGAGACTTAGCTAATGGTTTTACCATGTTATCTTTATTGTTAATTAATTTTAAGATAATTCTTTTTGCAGATTTAGGGCCAAGGCCAGGCAATTTTGCAAACTGTTTAATAAGCTCGTTAATCTCTGGGATCTCGTTATCCATTAAAAAGGTAGTTTAAAATCCATTGGAAGATTTAGCCCACCTGTCACTTTAGATAATTCTTCTGCAGATTTTTTTTTTAAGTTTTCTTTTGCATTATTATATGCTGCTATGATTAGATCATTAACTATTTCTTGTTTTTCTTTTTTTGCTTCATCAGAAATTAAAATTGATTTTATTTCGTAATCTCCTGTTAAAATTACCTTTACAAGATTACCTCCGGATACACCTTCAACTTCTATTCTTTTAATTTGCTCTTGAGCGTCTTTCATTTTCTCTTGCATTGCTTTTGCTTTTGAAAGCATGTCTGAAAAATTAGTCACTTACTTTTCCTCCTTAATTTCAATAAGTTTAGCATCTGGGAAGTTAATTTCTATATCCTTTGCAATTTTACTTTTTTTAAATTCATCAATCTTATTATCCATAATTTCTAGATTTTTTTCATGGATGCTTTTTGCTTCTGAGTTTTTGCTTAAAGAAATAATCCATCTTTCACCTGTCCAACTTAATAGTTTATCAGTTAAGTTTTTAATAAAGTTTTTGTTCAATTTTTCATTAAAACTAATGTCAATTTTTCCTTTATTGAAACTTACTAATTTAACGTTGCGTTCCAAATCATACTTTAGTTCAATTTCTTTCTCACTATTTGCTAAATCTATTAATTCTTTAAAACTTGTAATTTTAATTTTAGATTTTTCGTTTCTGTCTATTTTTGTGATAGGACTTGTTTTAATTTGATTAGTACTTTTTAATTGATTTTTTACTTGATTGGGCAGATCATTCTCTAGATTTTTATTTTCAATTTTTTTTCCAAACATTTTTTCCTTGCTTGCTGAAATATTTTCATTTTGAATATCTGTTTCATCTTTTTCTTCTAAATTCTTCAAATGACATAATTGCATAACATACATCTCTAAAGCTAAGTTTTCATTACCAACAATTCTGAGATCATCTATAGTTTTAATAGTTAATTGCCAAAACAAACCAATGTCTTGCATGTCAATATTTTTTGAAAACTTTTCAATCATCATGGTCTCTGACTCAGAAATTGTCATATCTTTTTCGATAGTTCCTAAATTGATTCTTCTACTAAATAGATATAAAACTTCTAAAATATCATTTAAAAAATTTTTAGCGTCTAATCCATCGTCTAATAATCCTTGGAGTATTTTAAGAGCATCTTTCTCTTTGCCTTCTAAAATTTCTTTAAAGAGAGATATAACTTTGCTTCTATCTGCGAGGCCTAACATGTTTCTAACGTCTTGTTCTTCGATAGTATTATTTTTTATAGATTGAGAAATTAAAGCCCGGTCCAGTAGTGAAATTGAATCTCTTACTGACCCCTCAGAAGTTCTAGCAATTAATTTAATTGCATCATCTGTAATCGAACCTTTTTCTTTGACTGAAATATTTTTTAAGTGTTTACAAAGTTCTTCGACGCTCACTCTTTTCAGATCAAACCTTTGGCAACGGGACAAAATTGTAACTGGTATTTTTCTTACCTCTGTTGTTGCTAGTATAAATTTTAGACTTGGTGGAGGTTCTTCTAACGTTTTGAGTAGACCATTAAACGCCTGCTTGGATAACATGTGAACTTCGTCAATAATAAAAATCTTAAACTTGGCGCTTGTCGGGCTATATTTTGAATTTTCTATTAATTCTCTTACATCATCTATTCCAGTTTTAGACGCAGCATCCATTTCTAAAACATCCATATGATTAGAATTTACTATATCTTTACAATGACAATTTTCATCAGAACATATCTCACTATCTGACAAGTTTTTTGTACAATTTAATGCTTTAGCGATCAGCCTTGCTGTAGTTGTTTTTCCCACTCCTCTTATTCCAGTCAACAAATAGGCATTTGGTGTTTTACCTAATTTAATAGCATTTGTAATTGTTTGTGCCATTACTTCTTGACCGATCAAATCTTTGAATCCTTGAGGTCGGTATTTAAGAGCTAAAATTTTATTCATCATTAATCTTTAAGAGGCAGGCAACAACCTGAATAATTTTCACTACGGCTGCTTCTTTTCAGACCTGACCGGGTTGATGAAACATCCACCTGATGCCAACCTCAATATGAGTATATCAAGATCGATTCAAATACTACAAGAGTAGAATCTAGTTTTGTGGACTATTTTTGCCTAAATGGCGAAGCCTCGTAAACTCCCAAAATATCTAAAGTTTCAGTATGAAAACCTAGTTCCTCGAGAGCCTTTTTTACTCCAGGTTGTTCCAAATGACCTTCAAGATCAAGATAAAAGTTTGCTTGATCAAAAGTGTTCTTAACAGAAAAACTTTCTAGCTTAGTTAAATTAACTTGGTTAGTCGCAAATCCACCAAGACATTTATAAAGCGCTGAAGGTTCGCTTTTTACTCTAAATATACAACTCGTGATAAATTTTTTTTCTTTCTTAAATTCAGGTTGTTCAATGTTTTTACCCATTATTAAAAAGCGAGTAACATTTCCTTTCTCGTCCTCAATATTTTTCTCTAGAATTTTTAAATTATATATTTTTGCAGAAAGTTCG
>CACPBH010000022.1 GCA_902632145.1 uncultured Pelagibacteraceae bacterium
GATTTCTCCTTTTTCTTCCGTGATTAGAGCCAGGCCTTCACTTGCAGTCCTAGACATTTTTTTAGAGGCTTTTGCAATTCCTTTTTTTCTCAAAAATTCGATTGATTTTTCTATTTCTCCATCATTTTCCTCTAAAGCAGCTTTACAATCTTTAAAACCTACTCCAGTCATTTCTCTCAATTTTTTTATGTTATCTAATATACTTTTGTTTGACATTGATAAATAATTTTTAAAATTATTTTTTTTTATTAACTGAATTTTTGTTTTTTTCTTCTTTAGTATTTTTTTGTTTATCCTCTGGAACTTTTATAAATTTTTCGGCATCTTTAATCGTATTTTTTAGAAGGTCACAATAAAGATTAATAGACCGCCTCGCATCATCGTTACCTGGAACTGGGAAATCAATTCCAGTTGGGTCGGAATTAGTATCCAAAATCCCAATAATTGGGATGCCGAGTTTTTTAGCCTCAGCAACTGCTAGAGACTCTATATTAGTATCTATTATGAAAATTAAGTCTGGAGTTTTTTTCATTTCTGCGATACCCCCAAGAGATCTCTGAAGTTTTTCTTTTTCCTTACCAAATTTTAAAATTTCTTTTTTTGTAAAACCTAAATTTTCTTTTGATAGTTGATCTTCTAATTTTTTTAATCTTTTTATTGAATTTTGAATTGTATTCCAATTTGTTAGCATTCCACCCAACCATCTGTAATTTACATAAAACTGTCTGGTATCTTTAGCTAATTCACTAATTTGTTCCGAGGCTTGTTTTTTAGTAGAAACTATTAATAATTTTCCACCCGATGAAATAACGTTATGTACCTTAACTAGTGCGTTTTTAAGAAATTCTACTGTTTGTGTTAAGTCAATTATGTGGATTGAATTTTTTTCACCAAAAATGTACTTTTTCATTTTTGGGTTCCATCTCAAAGTTTTGTGTCCAAGATGAACACCTGCTTCTAAAAGTTGTTTTATATCTATTTTTGGTACGTTCATTTTTTTTCCGGTTAATCCACCACAGTAATTCCATTTTTATGGACCGGTAGGGCTTTGCCCTTCTAACTGTGTGCGAAATTAGTCACTGATATATAGAAACATTGCAAAAAATCAACTCCCTAAACGATTATTTTTAGCACGTATTCCTTGGATTTTAAGAGGTTATAATGATTTAAATCAAATTTTCTATTATTTTGTAAAGAATAATAAACTTTTTGGTTTTTTTTGTTTATGATTAAATTTACTGCAGTGTTCCCTTTTGTAGATAAAATACTTCTTATATCATTAGCTTCAAAATTATCTTTTAATTCAATTGTAACTTTGGAGTAAGGTTCTTTAATGAGTTCATCAAGAGATAGTATTTTTTTAACATTTACTCTCCTTCTTTCTGTACCTTCACTAGTTTTTTCTTTTTGTAAAGTAAGAACAAAAGACTCTGACTCTTTTAATTTTTCTCTGTTATTAATTAACATTTCGGAAAATAAAAATAACTCAAACTCTCTTGTTTTGTCACTAAATTTGATAATTGCATAAGGTGTCCCTTTAGCGCTTTTTTTTTCTTGTATAGACATGATGGTACCCGCTACTAGGCCTTCGTTTTTTTCAATACTGAGGAAGTTGTCATAGGTTATAATTTTTAATTGATTAAATATATTTTTATATTCATTAAGCGGATGATTAGAAATATAAAAGCCTAATGACTTAAATTCTTCAGATAAGACTTCTTTTTGTGTCCAGGAAGAAGATGAAGCAAATTCAAATTCATTATCTTGATTTTCGCTATTTCCAAACAGACTACTTTGATTATTAGCTTTATCATCATTAATATTTTTGATTTTTTGTATTATTTTCGGAATTGAGTTGTAAATTTTAGCTCTATCCTCATTTAATTCATCAAACGCCCCAGCTTTAGTCAAACCTTCTAATTGTAATTTATTTACATCTTTTGAGTCCACTCTATTTATGAAATCGGAGAAAGATTTAAATTTTCCATTATTCTCTCTTTCATTTACAATATTTGAAATTGCTTCAAAACCAACATTTTTAATTGCTCCTAAACCATAAAAAATTTTTCCTTCTTCGGCTTTAAACTCTGCAAAACATGAATTTATAGAAGGTCTGACTATTTGAACTTTTAATCTTTTGAGTTCCTCAACAAATTCTCTTAATTTAGACGTGTTAGTAAGTTCAGTTGTCATAGTTGCTGCAATAAAATCCTCTTTATGATATGTCTTTAAATATGCTGTTTGATATGCAATTAATGCGTACGCAGCAGCGTGACTTTTGTTAAATCCGTATTGGGCGAAAGGCTCTATCTTTGTAAAGACGAAATTTGCTACATCTTTTGTAATTCCATTTTTTAAAGCTCCATTAACAAATCTTTCTTTTTGTTTATCCAGTTCAGCTTTTTTCTTTTTACCCATTGCACGCCTTAATATGTCCGCTTCTCCTGCAGTAAATCCTGCTAAAGTTTGTGCAATTTGCATTACTTGCTCTTGATAAATAATTATACCGTAAGTTGATTTTAAAATATCTTTTAAAGTATGGTGAATATAATCTGGTTCTCTCAATCCATTTTTACATTCATTATAAATGGGAATATTGCCCATTGGTCCGGGACGGTATAATGCAACTAAAGCTATTATATCATCAAACCTATTGGGTTTCATTTGTTTAATTGCCTCTCTCATTCCTGCGCTCTCTAATTGAAACAGCCCAGTTGTTTCTCCTGTAGATAAAAGTGAAAAAATTTTTTTGTCGTTTTGATTTATCTTGCTTATGTTTAAATTTATATTTTTGGCTTTCAATCTTTTCACAGTCTTATCGATTACAGTTAATGTTTTTAAACCTAGTAAGTCAAATTTGACTAAGCCTGCATTTTCAGATGAGTACATATCATACTGTGTCGAAGGTAAAATTAGATTTGAGCTATGATCAATATATAGAGGAAATTGTTCAGCTAATTTCTCTCCAGCTATTACTACGCCCGCAGCATGTGTTGCCATATTTCTATTTAGACCCTCAAGACGAAGAGATAAATCTAAAAGTTTTTTAACTTTTGGATTATTTTTAACCTCTTCTTTAAAGCGTGGTTCTCGATCGATTGACTCTTGTAATGTTAGAGGTCGTGATGGGTCAAATGGAACCATTTTACAAAGCCTGTCTACATGACCGTAAGATAAGCCCAAAACTCTTCCGACGTCTCTTAGCACCATTCTAGCTTTAAGTTTTCCAAAAGTAATAATATGAGCTACTCCATCTTTGTATTTTTTTTTTAAGTATTCGAAAACTTGATCTCGTTTCTCTTCACAAAAATCAATATCAAAATCAGGCATAGAAATTCTATCTGGATTAAGGAATCTCTCAAAAATTAAATCATATTCGATTGGATCAAGGTCGGTAATATCCAAACAATAAGCAACTAAGGATCCTGCGCCTGAGCCTCTGCCTGGTCCGACTGGTATAGAATTTTTTTTTGCCCATTTAATATAATCTGAAACTATTAAAAAATAGCTTGCGTAGTCCATTGAGTTTATAATGTTAATTTCATGCTGTAATCTTTTCTTGTAATCGTTTGTTATTTGATCTGCATTTTTTGATGAATTTTTTTTAATAATGAAATTTTTTAACCTTTTATCTAGTCCATCACTTGCTTGATTAAAGAGCTCTTCTTCTGCAGTATTTTCTGAATGAGAAATAGAAGGTAAAATTGGTTTAGATTTTTTTGGTTTAAAATTAAATCTTAAGTGAAAATTGTAGTTGTTCTCCAAAGCCTCAGGAATATCAGAATATAATTTTTCAATTTCATCATTTGTTTTTAAAAAATGTTCATTACTCAATCTAAATCTATTTTTGTCATCTACAAAACTTTTTTCTCCAATACATCTAAGAGCATCGTGGGCTTCGTACATTTCTTTATCAAGGTAAAAAACTTCTTGTGTTGCAATTAAGGGAATATTTAAATTTTTAGAATTGTTGAGAATAAAATTTTCAAAATTTTTTTCTTCATTCTCTTTGTGTCTTTGAATTTCAAAATAAATCCTGTCATCAAAGTTTTTTTTTAATAAATCTATAAATTCGTTAAAAAGTTTTATTTTATTTGCTTGAAATAATTTTCCAAAAAAATCTCTATAGTTTCCAGTCAATAAAATTAAATCATAATTATTTTTGATTAAATCCTCAATCTCACACACCGGATCTTCGGTTTCGTTACTATTTAAATAGCTTAATGATGATAATTTTGTTAAATTTTTGTAACCTTCTTCAGTTTTTGCATACAGTGTTACTTTACCTACAATGTTTTGACTTTTC
>CACPBH010000023.1 GCA_902632145.1 uncultured Pelagibacteraceae bacterium
TTTACTCCCTTAGTTAACTCTCCATCTGTTACACCAGTTGCACAAAATATAACATCTCCTTTTACCATATCTTCTATATTATATTTCTTTTTAAAATCAGTAACCCCAAGTTTTTTTGCTCTAATTTTTTCTTCTTCATCTAAAACTAAACGACCTTGTATTTGACCTCCAAAACAAGATAGTGCTGAAGCTGCTAAAACTCCTTCTGGGCCTCCGCCTGTACTATAGTAAATATCATTTTTCGGTTTCTCTCCTATTACGCTCAAAACACCAGCTATATCACCATCTGTTATAAAATTTATAGTTACCCCTAGTTTGTTCATTACATCAACAATTTCATCATGTCTTGATCTTTTCATTACACATGCATTTATTTCAGAAACTTTTTTCTTTTTTGCTTCAGCTAGTATTCGAATATTTTTTTCTACTCCATTATCAATATCTAATAAATTTTTAGGTAAATCTGATCCTATTGCTATTTTTTCCATGTAAGTGTCAGGAGCTGATAATAAATCACCTTTTTTTGCGACAGCTATAACAGAGAAAGCGTTTGGTTGATTGTTTGCTGTGAATTTTGTTCCTTCTAATGGATCCACAGCTATATCAAATTTAGGTCCATTTAACGTTCCTAATTTTTCGCCAATGTACAACATAGGGGCTTCATCCATTTCTCCTTCCCCGATAACTATTGTTCCTTCCATATTAATTTTGTTTAACTCTCTTCTCATTGGATCAACAGCACCCTTATCAGCAGCAATTTTATCTTTTTTACCTATAAATTTTGAAGCTCCGATTGCTGCCTTTTCGGTAGCTTTAATGAATAAATTTAAAAATTTTTGATCTATTGACATTTATTCGTCATCTATTCTTATCAATTTAGATCTTTTTTTTACATAAGATCTTTTATTAATAGTCTGAATAATTCTATTTAGTGATTTGTCTTTTGAAGGATGAGTTATGATTACAATTGTTGATGAACTCTTATTTTTATTCGGATCTTGAACTAATCTTTTTATAGAAACTTTATTTCTTGAAAAAATCTGAGTGATATTTGACAAAACACCAGGTTTATCAGTCACATTAAATCTAAAGTAAGCAGAAAAAAAACGTTCTGATATATCCCTAAAATTTAAATTTTTTCTTTCTTTATTTGATATTGAAAAAGGAAATTTAATGTTTCCTCTTAAAATGGATGAGATATCAGAAATTAATGCAGATGTTGTTGCTGCAGGACCAGCTCCCTCACCTTGTATTATACTTCGACCAACTGGATTTCCATCTATAATAACAGCATTCAAAACACCATCAATACTTCCAACATAAGAACTGTCTCTAATTAATGTTGGGTGAACTCTTTGAAAAATATTTGTTCCTATAAGTTCAGCATAACCAAGCAATTTAATTTTATAACCTAGTCTTTTAGCATAATTTATATCTTCCTTGTCTAAATTTTTAATTCCTTCAACATGGATATTTTTATTCAAAAAAGAATTAAAACATAAGGATGATAAGATTTTTAATTTTGACGCTACATCATCCCCATTTAAATCTGATGTAGAATTTGACTCTGCATATCCTAATTTTTGAGCATTATGTAAAACTTCGTTAAAAGATTTATTTTCTTTATCCATCGAAGAAAGTATATAATTTGAAGTACCATTAAATATTCCAAAAACTTTATTTATTTTGTTGGCTATCAACCCTTCCTTTAAAGATCTTATAATTGGAACTCCGCCACAAACTGACGCCTCAAATTCTAAATTTACTCTATTTTTTTCAGCAATTTTTGATAACTGATCACCATATTTAGCGATCAAAGCCTTATTAGCTGTTACTACATGCTTTTTATTTTTCAGTGCTTCAAAAACCAATTTTTTTGCTGGACCTTCTGCACCACCAATAAGTTCAACTATCAAATCTACGTTTTTGTTCTTTGTTGCATCTAAATAATTTTTTAACCAAATTTTCTTATTAATCTTAAAATCTCTTTTTCGATTCTTATTCCTAGCAGAAATGTATATTATATTAGGTATGCAATTATTTTTTTTTGATAT